>JANPIT010000841.1:0-5705 GCA_031425115.1 Opitutaceae bacterium
CCCCCCCCCCGGGGCGCCCCCCGGGGGGGCGCCCCCAAACCCCCGGCCCCCGGGGCGCCCCCGACGCTACCCGGGAAAGTCCAAGTCTTACGAGCCATGGGTATTATTTAGCCGACAAGGCCTCGCGGAAACTGCGCAGCACGACCGGATCGGTGACGATTCCGAGCACGCCGTTGACGACGAACTGGATGCCGATGCAGAGGATAAGAAAGCCCATGACTTTGGAGAGGGCGTTCATGCCGTTGGCCCCGATGACGCGCACGACTCGTTCGGAAAGGGCAAGGGTCACGTAGCTGATTACCGCCACGGTGAGGATGCCGATGATGATGGCGACGTAGTCGATCCATTGGGTGGCGAGCGAGGTGAAGCCAATCGTGACGGCGATTGAACCCGGTCCGCTCAACATCGGCATCGCGAGGGGGGAGAAGGAAACGTCGCGCTTTGCCCGTGCTTCCACCGCGGCCGGATCATTTGGTTCGGGCTTGGGGGGGGCCATCAACATGCCGAAGCCGATTCCCGCCACGAGAAGGCCGCCTGCGATGCGGAGCCCGGGAATCGAAATGCCAAAAAACCCCATGATGAAGGTCCCGCCGACCAGAAAGCAGACGAGGATCGCCACCATGTAGAAACAGGCCATTCGCAACTGGCGAAGACGGCGCTCGCGGGAATCGCCCTCGGTGATGGCGAGAAACGTGGGCGCGGACGCGAGGGGATTGATGACGGGCAGGAGCGCGATGACGGTGCCGAGGATGAGCTCCCAAAAATGTGAGATCACGGGGGGAGAAGGATAAGAGAAAGAGGAAAGAGAAAGATCCGAATCTTTACCAGACCTCCACCGGCCCTTTCGGCACCGGGATACTCTCGCGCGAGACGCTCACGGGATCGCTGGGGTCGCGCATGAACGAGGCGACCATTGGGCCCGGCGCGTATTTGGCCAGCAACTCGCCGCGGTCGTCGCAGAACTGTTTTCGCCACGCGAGGAACTCGACGACCGCGGCGTCGAAATCCGCGCGCGAGCGGATGGTGATGATGCGGGTCTTGAACGGTTTCGCGGGTCCGAAACGCTTCGCATACCACGGGGCAACTTTGCGGAAAAGTCGCGCGCCGTGATCCTCGCCATAGAACTCACAATAGCGCTCGAAATGCCGCCGCAGCACCCGGAGTCGTTCGGCAAAATCGGGCTCCGGCAGTAACTCGCCCGTGCGCAACAGATGGCTCGTGCGCCGAAAAATCCACGGATCGTAGAACGCTCCGCGTCCCACGCTCACGCCGGTGCAGCCCGTTTCGTTCAGCATGTGGCGCGCGGCCTCGGGCGTGGTGACATCGCCGTTGCCGATGACAGGAATCGTTTTCACCGCGGCGACCACGGACCGGATGCCGGCGAGATTCACCGTGCCGGCAAAGCCTTGGGCGCGGGTGCGGCCGTGCACAAAAATCGCCGCGACACCCGTGTCCTCCAGCACCCGCGCCAGGTCGGGCGCGGTCAGGTTGTCATCATCCCACCCAAGACGCATCTTGGCGGTCACGGGGATTTTCACGGCGGCGATCATGCCGCGCACCAAGGCAGCGGTCTTGTCGAGCTCGGTCATCATGGCGGACCCACCCCCGATCTTCACGACCTTCTTGACGGGGCAGCCCATGTTGATGTCGACGGACTCTGCGCCGAGTTCCTGGCATATGACCGCGGCATCGCGCATCTCTTCCGGGACGCTGCCGAAAAGCTGGATGGCGAGCGGGCGGTCTTCCGGTGAAGAGGCGACCAGTTTCAGCGCTGTCGGATTGCGCTCGAGCAGCGAGCGGGCGTTGACCAGATCGGTCGTGGCCCAGGCGAGACCGCCCAACTCCCGCACCGTAAGCCGCATGGGCAGATTGGTGTATCCGGCCAGCGGTGACAGAAAGAGATTGGAGGAAAGCTCGAAAGGGCCGAGACGCACGGGTGAGGGATGCAGCCAGATGGGCGGTCGATCAAGCGCCGCGCGCGCGAGGGATGGAGACGCCCCCCGGTGAATCCCTAACCGATGGGTAAGACGTTCCCCTATTTGCAGAAACAATTTTATGCTGTTTACTTGCAGAAGGGCGCCGGTGAAAGTCGGCGTCCTTCGAACTTCGGGTTCCAGGGGTATTCCACTTCGCCTTCAACCGGTCTGTCTCGATGCAACTGCTTCATTTGGAAGATTCCGCAACGGATGCTGAGTTGATTGCCATGGTCATCCATCGCGAGTGGCCGACGTGTGTGATCCGGCACGTCACGACCGGCTCGGAATATCAGGAGGCGATTGAGCGCGGACGATTCGACCTGATTTTGTCCGATTACACGGTGCCGGGATTTAATGGGCTGGCGGCCTTGGCGGTGGCGCGGAGGCGGGCGCCTGAAACCCCGTTTGTTTTCCTTTCCGGCACCATCGGCGAAGAGCGGGCGGTGGAAGCTTTGAAGCTCGGCGCGACGGACTACGTGATCAAGGATCGACCGACGCGATTGGTGCCGGCAATCCGGCAGGCCACGGCGCTGACCGAGGAAGCGGCCCGGCGGCGTCGCACCGAGGCGGCGCTCCGCGAGAATGAAGAACGCTTCCGCCAGATCACCGAGAACGTCGTGGAGTTGATCGCGCTGCTGGATTTAGAGGGACGAAGGGTCTACTCGAACCCTGCTTATCGGGAATTGTTGGGCGAGGCCGCGGTGCGCATTGGCAGCGACGGGTTTGCCGGCGTGCACCCGGAGGATGTGGCGCGCGCCCGCGCGGCTTTCGATCGGGCGCTCGTGACGGGCGTGACCCAGCAGGCGGAATATCGGCTGAAGCTGCCCAATGGTCGCGAGCGGCAGCTCGAGTCGCATGCGGGCGTCGTGCGCAATGGCGACGGGAATATCGCGAGCGTCGTGTTGGTGTCGCGCGATGTGACGGCTCGTCGTGAGGCGGAGTCGCGCCTGCGCGAGCAAGCCTCGTTGCTCGACCGTGCGCGCGATGCGATCGTGGCCACGGATCTCGAGCATCGCATCGCCTACTGGAACGCCAGCGCGGAGCGGCTTTACGGTTGGAACGCGGGGGAGGTCTACGGCCACCGCCTGGACGAAATCGGCTTGGGGTTCGACGCGGCGCGGTTCGCGACAGCGCGCACGCACCTCCTGGAGACGGGTGAGTGGCGCGGCGATTTTCGACTGCGCACAAAGTCACGCGATACTGTCCTGGTCGAAAGCACCTGGAGCCTGGTCGTCGAAAGCGACGGGCGTCCCCGCTCGATCCTCCTGATCGACACCGATGTCACCGAGCGTAAGAAACTGGAAACTCAGCTGCTCCGCGCGCAGCGGATGGAGAGTATCGGCACGCTGGCCGGCGGCGTGGCGCACGACCTCAACAACGTGCTCACGCCGATCATCCTCTCGATCGAGTTGCTGGCGATGAAGCTCACGAGTGACGAGGATCGCCGACTGATTGAGAAGACGAAGGCGTGTGCGACGCACGGCGCGGCACTCGTGCAGCAGCTTCTCGCGTTTGCGCGCGGGGCGGATGCGAAACGCACCCGGATCGATCCCGCGACGGCGCTGACCGACCTTTCGCCGCTCATTCGGCAGAGTTTGCCGCCGACCATCGAGCTGGCGCTGCCGGCGGGCGAAAAGCCCTGGCCGATCCAGGCGGACGCGACGCAGTTCAACCAGGTCCTGATCAATCTGTGTCTCAACGCGCGAGATGCGATGCCCCACGGTGGAAAAATATCGGTCGCCCCGTGTAATGCTCAAGTGGATGCGGCGCTGGCGGCGGTGTATCCCGGCACGCGGCCGGGACCCTTCGTGAAGATTTCCGTGATCGACAATGGCACGGGTATCGCGCCGGGCATCATCGAAAATATCTTCGATCCCTTTTTCACCACCAAGGCGGCGGGGAAGGGCACTGGCCTTGGGCTTTCGATGGTCGCTGGAATTCTGAAAAGTCACCAGGGCTTCGTGCAGGTGGAGAGCGAGGCGGGCCGCGGTGCGACGTTTCATCTGTATTTTCCCGCCGTGCCGGAGCCGGTTGCGGCGATCGTCCGCGAAGATCCGCGACCGGAGCGCGGCGCGGGTGAAGGCATTCTGTTGATCGATGACGAGCCCATGGTGCGCGATACGCTCCAACTGCTCTTGCAGCGTGCGGGCTACCGCGTCTTCCCGGCGGGAGACGGCCGCGAGGGCATCACGGAGTTCGACCGCCACCAGGCGGACGTATCACTGGTGATTACCGACATGATGTTGCCGGACCAGATCGGAACCAGGGTCGTGAAGACGCTGCGGGGCCGCCGCCCCACGCTGCCGGTCATCGCGATCAGCGGCATGATGGGTTCGGGCGCCTTTGACGAGCTGCTCGAACTCGATCCGGTGGTCGTATGTCTGGCGAAGCCCTTGTCGCCTGCCGTCCTGCTCAGCGCGGTGCGACGCGGCTTGTTGACCGCGCGTTGATGCGTTCGGGGCTTCAGGCCTTCGCGTCAGCGACGGCCAATTTCATGCGGCGGATCGCTTCAACTAATGTCGCGCGGGGACAGCCGAAGTTCAGGCGCAGGTGCGTGGCTTTTGGGGCGCCAAACATCGCACCATCGCTGAGCCCGACGCCGTGTTTCTCGAAGTGCACGGCGGGATTTTCGAGGCCGAGGGCTGAGACGTTCAGCCAAAGGAGATACGTCGCCTCCACCGGCGCTTCGACGCGAATACCCGGCAACTCACGCGCGATCGTGTCGAGCAGGTAGTCTCGATTGCCGCGGAGATAATCGAGGAGCGCTTGCCGCCACGGCTCGCTGTCGCGGTAGGCGGCTTCGCAGGCGGTGAAACCGAGGCAGGTTACCTCGGCCACAATGCCGGCGGTGGCGCGGATGAAACGTGCGCGGCGCATTGCGTCCGGAATGATCGCGAGCGACGTGCCCAGCCCCGGCACGTTGTAAGTCTTGCTCGGAGCCATCAGGGTGATCGTGCGCGCGGCGATCTCGGGGGAGAGGACGCTGGTCGGGATGTGCGGCAACGCGGGATCGAGAATCAGATCGCAGTGAATCTCGTCGGAGCAGAGGACGAGATTGTGGCGCTCGCAAAAATCCGCGAGCCGGACCAATTCCTCGCTGCGCCAGACGCGAGCAAGGGGGTTGTGCGGGTTGCACAGGTAGAAGAGCTTGGTCTTGGGCGTGACCGCGCGTTCGAGCGCGTCCCAGTCGATCGTCCACTGCCCGTCCCGCAGGACAAACGGCACGCTCACCGACGCGCGCGCGCTATTCTTCGGCGCGGACATGAAAGGTGGATACACGGGAGAAAGCGTGAGCACCTCGTCTCCCGGTGCGGCGAAGGCTTGCGCGGTGACGTTGAGCCCGACGACGAGACCGGGCAGCCACACGATCCAAGCCGGATCAATCTTCCAACCGTAGCGGCGCTCCATCGCATCGGCCACGGCGTCGACCGTCGACTTCACGGGGCGCGCATATCCATAAATCCCGTGGTCGATGCGGCGGTGCAGCGCTTCGATGATCGCTGGCGGCGAGGTGAAATCCATGTCGGCGACCCAGAGAGGCAGCACATCCCGGCCGGCGTATTTCTGCCATTTCTGCGAGTCGGTGCCGCGGCGCTCGGGGACGTGGTCGAAGTCGAAAGAGGTCATGCGAAGCCAGCACACAACGGAATCGGGGCGGGGCGCGACGATTTTTCCCAACGGGGCTGACACAGTGCGTGTCGGTTTTGCGCAGCGCAGCTGGGAGCGCGG
>JANPIT010000842.1:0-2074 GCA_031425115.1 Opitutaceae bacterium
TACCCTGCCGCGGGCGTGCTTTGTATTGCGCGTTCATCTGCATCTTCACGCTTCTTTCAGGATCGCCGCCACGCCCTCAATGAGCGCATCGCACTCGGCGGGAGTGTTGAACAGGTGCGTCGAGACGCGAAGCGCGTTGAGCTTTTGCTCGGTCACGGGTCGACAACGGATCTGCCTCTCGCTGAGGAGCCGGCTGAACAACTTGTCCTGCGGCACGGTCTTGGTGCGAAACGCGAGCATCGAAGCGCAGAGCGCCGGCGCCTCCGGCGTGAGAATCTCGACGCCGGACAGTTTCCCGAGTCCGGCGCGCACGCGGGCCGCGAGCATGCGGCCGCGGGCTGCGATGCGCTCGCGCCCGATCGTTTCCTGAAACCGCACCGCCTCGGCGAGCGCCAGGATCGCGGCGGCGTTACGCGTGCCATATTCGTAGCGCAGCGCGCTCGCGGCCAACTTCAGCTCGCCCGGCAACATCTCGACATCGCCGGAATAGGCGCCCACCAGCGTCGGAGCGACCTCGTCCATGCGTTCGCGGCGGATCCATAGAACCCCCGTCTCGTGCGGCGCACCCAGCCATTTATGCCCGCTGGCCGCGAAGGAGTCGCAGCCGATTTCGCGCAGCACGAAGGGAAACATCCCGGCCGATTGCGCGCCATCGACATGAAACCAGATGCGCTTTTCGCGACAGAGGCGGGCAATCTCCGTAACCGGAAAAACGATACCCGTGGGCGCCGTCACGTGCGACACCTGCACGACGCGCGTCCGCGGCGTGAGCAGCGCGGCGATCCGCGCGAGGTTTCCCGTCGCACTCCGCGGGTCCGGCTCAAAGAGCTTCACGACAATTCCACGAAGCTTCTGCTGATGCAGCCACGCGAAGGATCCGCCCGGATGCGCATGCGTCTCGAAAATCACTTCATCGCCCGGCACTAGGGTGAGGCCCGCCGCGACAATCGCGTTTCCCTCCGTGGCGTTGCGGACAAATGCAATCTCATCGGGCACAGCGCCGAGAAACCGCGCCACCGTCGCGCGCGCGCCCGCCAACAAGCCATGGCCGTGCTCCGACTTCTCCTGCAGACGCTGCGTGGTCTCCGCAGCCTTGGCCAGAACCGGCGACGCAGCGGGCCCGAGGCCACCGGTATTGAAATACGTGAGCGCTCGCGTAAGCGGAAACTGGTTACGCACCGCCCCCCAGAATTCCTCCGGCCGCTGGTCGTCGAACGCGGGCAGCGGCGCGGGAGCGCCCGCCGGCGTGGCCGCATCAAGCCGGGCGCCTGCGGCGAGGGTCGCGGCGCTCAAAGCCGTGCGACGAAGAAATGCCCGGCGATCGAAACTCATGGGGTGAGGAACGTGAGCAGGTGCTCGAGCCGGAGGGTGCCACCGGCGCGCAGAGGCTGCAGTTCCTCCCGGTGGAAGGCAAATGCGGCGATCGGGTTCTCTGCGCGCACGAACCACGGCAGCGGGCCCGCGGGATTTTCGAATCGAATTCGCGTTCGGCGCAGCGAGCCATCGTGCTGGCACGACCATTCCATCCAGCGGGCCGCCGCGCCGTGGATCGCCGCCTCGCTGCGGCGATTACCTTCAGCGGACATCCCAATCTGCGCATCGCCGTGCGCATCGAGCAGATCGCGCGCACCGCGAAATTGCAGCCCCGTATAGTGAGACCCTGCGAGCCCGCCGAGCGCATGATAGTTGCCGAGCGTCAAATCGTGGCCGGTAACGTTGAGCAGTTCACTCGTCCAACGCAGTGACCAGCCACCCTCGACCAACGTGACCGCCAGAACGCGTCGCTCGTGCAAGAGCACGCGCCCGGATTTCGCCTCGCACCAATCAAGCGCTTCCTCGAGCCATTCCGGCCGGAGCGAATGCCAGGTGCGATGAATCTGCGCGCCGTGATCATCGCGCCATTGATAGCCGTCGGCGGCGTGATGCGACGGGCCACCCCAAAAATTGACGTCCTCCACCCGCGTGATCGTTAGACTCAGGGCATGATGCCACGGGTGATCGTTCGGCCGAAAATTCGTGAGCACGTCCCCCGCCCGCGAACACACGGGATGCGCGAAAGGCCGAGTGGCCTCAT
>JANPIT010000843.1:0-4460 GCA_031425115.1 Opitutaceae bacterium
CGGTCTGCTCGCCGGTCTCGCGCTACCCACGCCCAATGTCATCAACCGCTCCGTCGGTCCCACCGCCGATCGCCTCCGTGATCGCACCCGTGAAGCCGGCAAGGAGATGTTGGAAAAGGGCCGGCACGTCGCCGACGCCGCCGTCACGGCGCTGAAAGAAGAGGCGCAAGCCCAGGGCATCACCGCCGACACGTTGCGCGAAAAGGTCGCCGCCATCGGGAACAAGACGAAAGAGTCGGTGCAGAACGAGGCACGCAACGAGGGCCTTCTGCATGAGCAAAACAAGCCCGTCGGATCGCAACTCGCCTAAACAACGCAGCTAACGCGATGGGCCCCCGGGAGCTGTTGGTCGCGGAATTTCGCGGCCAACAGCTCCCCCATTTTTTCACACCTCCATGCCTCCTGTTTCCACCTCCCCTACCAAACCGAATGCCACGCCGGACGACGCACACGAAAAGGACCGCGGGCGCAATGCCTCGAAACCTTCCGAGATTTCGATGGCCGGGTGGCTCGACGTGCTGGCTCGCACCAAGCAGCAGTTGGCCGAGGACAACCTGACTGTCGTCGCCGCCGGCGTCGCGTTCTACGGGTTCGTCGCGGTCGTGCCGGCCCTCGCCGCCACCGTCGCTCTTTACGGCCTGGTCGCAGACCCCTCTCAAGTCACCGAACAAGTTACCTTGCTGGCGCGCGTTGTGCCCGGTGAGGCCTTGCCGCTTTTGCAGGAACAGATGATCCGCATCACCAGCAACGACGAGGCCGCCGGCATCAGCGCCGCCATCGGCGTCCTGATCGCGGTCTACTCCAGCGCCAACGCCACCAAGGCGCTCATCAGCGGACTCAACATCGCCTACGATGAAACCGAGGAGCGCGGTTTCATGAAGCTAACGGCGATCGCGATGGTCCTCACCGTCGGCGCCATCCTCGCCGCGGCTCTCGCCGTGGGTCTGGTGGCGTTTCTACCGGCCGTGCTCAAGCAGCTCTCGGTCACCAGTAGCGCCGAGACCGTGCTCAACATCGTGCGGTGGCCGTTGCTCGTCGGTGGGTTCATGGGCGCGCTCGCCGTGCTGTATCGCCTCGGCCCCTGCCGGCACGACGCCAAATGGAACTGGGTCAGCCCGGGCGCCATCGTCGCCGCCTTGCTGTGGCTGCTGGGCTCCGCGGCTTTCTCACTCTACGTGTCCCACATTGGCGGATACGACAAAACCTATGGCCCGCTGGGCGCAGTTGTCGTGTTTCTCATGTGGCTCTATCTCTCCGCTCTCGCGGTGTTGATCGGCGCGGAATTCAATTCCGAACTCGAGCGCCAAACCAAACGCGACACCACCAAGGGTCCGGAAAAACCCCTCGGAGAACGCGGTGCGAATTCGGCTGACACCGTCGGGCCATCCCGCGACGAATTGCCTCCGCCCAAAAAGCAATAGCGGCGGCGGTGGCTCCGGATGATGCCTTGGGGGTCCGGCCTGCCGTAGAATGGGACCATTCTCCAGTGAAGAAACGGCGTTCGTCCCATAGAATTTCGGCCTGATCGCGATTACATTCTAGACTGCCGGATCACACCGGCAGACCCGGAAAAAAATTATGCGATGTCTCGAAGGCCAAGGCCAACTAACAGCAGCTGCGATCCCCGCGGGACGGGAGGTGTTACACGGTCAGCTGCACGTCCCGTCGCCGGCCCACGGGCTAGTGCTCTTCGCCCACGGCACGGGCAGTAACAGTCACAGTCCGCGCAACCAGCGGGTCGCGGAATTCCTCAACGACGCCGGCTTCGCCACGCTCCTCTTCGATCTGTTGTCGCCCCGTGAGGAACGCGAAGGTCAGTTCAATGCTCAACTGCGGAACGACGTCGGGCTGCTGTCGCGCCGGCTCCTGACCGCGACAGACTGGGTTCGGCACCAGTCGGAACTCGCCGAACTTCCCGTTGGCTATTTTGGCGCCAGCACCGGCGCCGCCGCCGCGATCGCCGCCGCCTCGAATCCCGCGGCGAATATATCTGCGCTGGTCACTCGCGGCGGCCGGCCTGATCTCGCTGATCGTCACCTGCTCACCTTGCGGGTGCCCACGCTGCTGATCGTCGGCAGCAACGACGCGGCCGCTGCGCTTAACCTGGAAGCGTGGGCCCGGCTCCATTGCGAAAAGTCGATCGAGATTATCCCAGGCGCTGGCCACCTCTTCGAAGAACCGGGCGCGCTCGACAACGTCGCCGCCCTCGCCGTGCGCTGGTTCAGCGCCCATCTCACGCACTCGACTCCCTCCGTGCGATGATCGTGACCGCTCAACAACACTACCGCGACCGCATCGAGGCCGGCCAGCTGCTCGCCCGCCAACTCGCGCCCTACGCCAGTCGCGTCGACACCTTGGTGCTCGCCCTGCCCCGCGGCGGTGTGCCCGTCGCTGCCGAAGTGGCAGCCTATCTCAACGCCCCGCTCGACGCCCTCCTCGTGCGCAAGCTGCTCCACCCCGATAACCCCGACATCATGCTCGGCGCGATCGCCTCCGGCGGCGTGCGCATGCTCGATGACGATGCGATCCAGCGCGCAGGCATCTCCCCGGAGGAAATCACGCATCTCACGATGGTCGAAAGCGCCGAGTTGATCCGCATCGAACACTTCTACCGGGGCGATCAGCCGCCCCCGCACATCGCGGGCCGCGTGGTGATCCTGGTGGACGATGGTTTGATGACTGGCTCGTCGATGCATGCTGCCGTGATCGCGCTTCACCGCCAACAGCCCGCGTGGATCGTGGTCGCCGCCCCGGTCGGCTCCAACGAAGCCTGCGACGATCTCGCGCAGGAAGTGCATGCCGTGGTCTGTCCGCTCCGCCCGGAGCCGCTCGAATCGGTGGGCCTGTGGTATGATCACTTCGCCCCCGTGGACGAGGAAAACGCGCGCGCCGGGCTCCGCCGCGGTCGCGGCTTGCCGCGGCCGTAAAGTCCGCCGTCGCGATAAATCAAACTCCTTCGCGAGGCAGCGCTCGTATCCGCCGCGTCACTTCACCAGCGCCTGATACATCAGCACCTTGAACTTCTGGTTCAGGTCGTTCCCGCCCGACGGCCGGTGCTGCGTCATGAAGAGCGCGACGATCCGCTCTTTGGGATCGACGAGATACTGTGGAAAATACGCGCTGCCCCAACCGTAGGCGCCTTCGCTGCCGAGTTCGCCGAAGTATCCGGGATCTTGATTCACCCAGAAGCCGAGCCCGAAGGCGGTCGTGTCCCGGCGATATTTGTCGCCGGTGTGATTGGCGTGCATGAGCTCAACCGCTTTCCGGCTGAGCAGGCGCACGCCGTCGAGTTCGCCTTGGTTGAGGAGCATCTGCAGCAGCCGCGCGTAATCGCCGGCCGTCGAGAGCAAGCCCGCTCCGCCGGAGAAACATCTCCGCGGGCCACGCACATAGTGCCCCTGGTCGCCCAAAACCAGTTGGCCTTTTTCCATGCCATACACTTTTGCCAGCCGGGCTTCCTTTTCCGGCGGCAAATAGAATCCGGAGTCCACCATCTTCAGCGGCGCGAAAATGCGCTCCGCGAAGAACCGGTCGAGCGGCAGCCCCGACGCGACTTCCACCAGCCGCCCCAGGACATCGGTGGAGTATCCATATTGGTAAACTTCCCCCGGCTGCCCATGCAGCGGCAGCTTTCCCAGCCGATCGATCACCGTGGCAAGCGACTCGTCCTTGTCGGCGAAATACCAGTCCGTGAGTTTTGCCGCCTGATAAAGTTCGGCCGCCGCCCCTGTTCCATACGTGAGGCCCGCCGTGTGCGTCAGCAGATCGCGAATTTGGATCGGCCGCTTCGCTTTCTCCGTCACGAACTTCGTGCCGGCCGGAGCATCCTTCGGCGCCGGCAACGCGACCACCGCGTTCTTGAACGCCGGGATATATTTCTCGATCGGGTCATGCAGCATGAACTTTCCCTCTTCGTAGAGCATCATCACCGCGACCGACGTCACCGCCTTGCTCATCGAGGCGATCCGGAAAATCGCATCGGTCGCCATCGGCTTCGCCCCCTCGATGTCCTGCTGCCCATACGCGCGCACGTGCGCCGTCCGCCCTTCGCGCGCGATGAACATCACGCCGCCCGCGATTTGCTTCCGGTCCACGTTGTCTTGAATCAATGCGTCGAGGCGCTGCAGCCGCGCCGGGTCGAAGCCGAGCGCCGCGGCGTTGCCGGCGGGCAGAGCCGCAGGAGCGGGAGCGGCCGGCAACGCCAGCGCACACGCGAGGCCAACAACGGCGCACGAAACGAAACGCCATGCAGCGGGGTGATTCATCGCGCCATCGAACGAAGCGCACCGCACAGGGTCACGCGTGAAATGACGCGGCGTCCGCTTGTGCAGAAGAGGTAGGGCGAGGCGTCCCGCCGAGCCGTCGCGGATACTGTTTGCGAGGACCTGAAGAGCCGTGGTCTCCCTTTTTGCGCGACGGCGCGGCGGGGACGCCACGCCATACCCAACACCCCGGCGCGT
>JANPIT010000844.1:0-3293 GCA_031425115.1 Opitutaceae bacterium
CCACTGCATCCGGCCGCACGCGCAGCGCCGAGCTGAGGTGAAGTTTGCTCAACCGCAGGCCGGCGGCGGTGAGGCGATCGAGCGCGGGGGCGGCCGACTCGAACTCCACGGCGAGGTGGCAGCAGTCGTAGTTCACGCCGACGAATCGCAGCAGCGACTCGCGGTCGACCGCGGCATCGCTAGCGCGCCAATCGTTGAAAAAGGCCACGGTCTCGGCGCTCGTCTCGATATAGCAGAGCGGCTCCGGCTCCAGCCCGAGGTGCAAGTCACGGCCGGTTTTTTCCGAGAGCGCAGCGATCGCGCGACCACAGGTGGTGAGGTTGGCGAAGATCGCCTGCCGGCGCGCGGGCTCGGCGGCGACGAAGGCTTTGAACGACGCTGGCACCGTGCTCACGCTGCAGGCCGCGCCGGCGGGAGCGAGCTGAGTGAGTAGTTCGAAAAGTTGCAGCGTGTAGGCGACCCGTTCCGGCGTGGACCAATCGGGCGCGTAGACTTGCTCCTTCACGCGCGTGCCGTGAAAGCTGCCGTAGGGAAATCCGTTTACGGTGAAGACGTAGCATTCGTGCTGCGCCAGCCAGCGTTGGAATGCGAGCAAGGCGCCGGGCTGCGCGAGTTCGGCCGCGGCGCGCTGACCGAGGCGGAGACCGATGGCGTAGGGTCGGCCGGGCGCGACGCGGCGGCGCACCGGCAGCACGTGGCGCTCCAGCGCCGCAAACGTTTCCGCCCAGTTTTCGCCGCGGTGGACGTTGGTGCAGTAAGCGAGCTCGATGCCGTGGGAGAGCTTCATCGCGATGCCTCGAGGTGGAGCGGCTTGACCTCAAGCCGCTTTGGAGCGGAGCCGCTTTCGGCTCCCATGGAACGGGAAGCCGTTCCGCTACTCCCAACCAGCGGCTTGGGGTCAAGCCGCTCCACCTTCAAACGTCCGAGTGCATTCCGCATCGTCCTCACCTGATCGTGAACTTCGGGCACTGCGAAAGAAAGCGCACCGGATTCCGATACAGCACCGCGTCCACGAAGTCCGCGCTGTGCCCGCGCCGGCGCATCTCGAGCGCGGTCTTCGGCACGGCCAGCGGATCGCTCACGCCCCAGTCGCAAGCGGAGTTGAGCCAGATGCGCTCGCGGCCGCAGATCTCGAGCATGTCGACGGCGCGCGGCGGAGAGGATTTGGAATCTGGATACAGCGTGATGCCCGCCCAGAAGCCGCGGTCGAGCACGCGCTGGATGGTATGTTCCTCGACGTGATCGATGATCACGCGGTCTGGCTGCACGCCGCGGTGCGCGGAGAGCAGATCGAGGATGAGATTGGTGCCCTTCAACTTGTCCTCGAGGTGCGGCGTGTGCACGAGGATCAGTTGGTCGTGCTTCACCGCGAGCGCGACGTGGTCCTCGAGGACTTTCAATTCGTTGCGCGTGTTGCGGTTCAGTCCGATTTCGCCGATCCCGAGGACATTGGGCCGGTCGAGAAACTCCGGGATAAGCGAGAGGACATCACGCGCGAGAGCGAGGTCCTCTGCCTCTTTCGGATTCAGACAGAGCCAGGAAAAATGAGGGAGGAGAAATTTCGCAGCGCGCGCCGGCTCGTATTCCGTGAGCTGGCGGTAGTAATCGCGAAACCCCGAGACGGAGCCGCGATCAAAACCTGCCCAGAAGGCGGGCTCGCACACCGCGACACAACCGGCGGTGACCATCGCCTGATAGTCGTCGGTGGTGCGACTCACCATATGCCCGTGAGGCTCGATATAACGCATCGGATTACTTTTTCGCGGGCTTCTGCCAGGCGCCCAACGCGGCTTTGCCAGAGGATTTCTCGTCGGGTCGCGTGGTGGGGTCGCTGAGTTTTTCGAGTATCCGGCGCGCGCGCTCCGGTTTGCCGTCGACGAGCAGCACCGCCGCGGCCCGCAGAGCTGCGCACCGAAAATCGTCGGCGGCCGCGTGCCGCTCCACTCGATCAAAAAATGCCGCCACCTCGATGAGCTTCGCGCGCACCGGGATGAAACCATGATCCACGACGACGCGCCCCACCGGTGTGGCGGTGGGGCGTTTCATAGAGCGGGCGGAACGAGCTTTGGGCACGAGGGAAAGAAAGGTTGAAAACTCAAATTGACGAAGCGGGGGCAAAGCAAACAAACATCACCCACGGTGGAAATCAACGAGGCAAGCGAGGCGCGGCATGGCTGAAGACTTGATCCTGGTCGACGAGCGCAACCGCGCGATCGGTCAGGCGGAAAAATGGGTCGTGCACCAGGAGGCGCGGCTCCACCGGGCGTTTTCCATTTTCCTGGTCGACCGGGCAGGCCGGCTTCTGCTGCAGAAACGCAGCCTCACCAAGTATCACTCGGGCGGGTTGTGGGCGAATTCGTGCTGCGGACACCCGCGACCCGGCGAGCGCACCCTGGCCGCAGCACGGCGGCGGCTCGGGGAGGAGCTCGGCGCGACGGCCGCGCTGCGTTTCGGCTTTCAGGCACGCTATCGCACTACCCTGCCGAATGGACTGACGGAAAACGAAATCGTGTATGTATTTTTTGGAGTCGCGCCGTCGGAATTCGCTCTCAATCCCGCGGAAGTCTCGGCCGTAGCGTCAATGACGCTCCCGGCTCTGAAGGCAGACATCGCGCGCCGGCCGGCGAGATACGCCTACTGGCTGCGGTATTATCTAAAAAATCACTACGACGCGCTGCGGCGCGACGTCGCGGCGGTGGCGGTGGTCACGGCGGTCACGGCGAAGAAATAACGGGAGCCGCGGCGCCCTCGCCGCGGGGATCGCGGTAAGCGCGGCGGAGGCGCCGCGTTTCTCGCCCGCATCGCCGCGCGAAAGTGCGTGTTTTTTGTTAGCCAGTGACTCGACGGGCCGTAGATTGCGCCTCTCGCTGAAGACCTCGCAGCTTGTCCGCGCCGCCAACTTTCTGACCCCATGTCATTGATCCTCTTTCTCGCCGTCTCAGGCATCGTCCTGGCCGTGGCCTATCGGTGGTATGGACGCATCCTGGGCCGCTACCTGGAACTTAATGCCGACACGCCGACCCCCGCGCATCGCCTGCGCGATGGCCTCGACTACGAACCGGCGCGCCGGTCGTGGCTTCTCCCGCAGCATTTCTCGGCGATTGCCGCGGCGGGCCCAATCGTCGGGCCGATTCTGGCGGGCACTTACTTTGGGTGGTTGCCGGCATGGATCTGGATTATCGTCGGCGCGATTTTTATCGGCGGCGTGCATGATCTGATGACGCTCGTGGCGTCCGTCCGCCACGACGCAAAATCGATCGCGGAAGTTGTGAAGCGTTACATGAACCGACGCT
>JANPIT010000845.1:0-5783 GCA_031425115.1 Opitutaceae bacterium
GCCTCGAGGTCAGCGAGGTTTTCGCCAAGACCGGCGCCTTCGCGGATGACCGCGCGGTCATCCGCTCGGTGCACACGGATATCCCGGCTCACGAAGTCGCGACCGTGTTCATGTAAACCGGCTCCGTTAGCGTGCCGAAGCCCAGCATGGGCTCCTGGCTCGTTTACGGCCTCGGCACCGAAAACCAAAATCTCCCAGGCTTCATCGCCCTCCGTGGCGGCGGCCTGCCGAATGGCGGCGCCGCCAACTACGCTGCCGGTTTCCTCCCCGGCGTCTACCAAGGCACCAGCATCAACACGCAAGCGCCCTCGGTGCCGCAGATGATTCAGAACATTCGCAACGTCTACGTAAACCCGAAGGAGCAGCGCCGGCAGCTCGATTTCGTTCACCAGCTGAACGAGCTCCACGCGAAGAATCTTCAGCGCGATGCTGCGCTCGAGACGCGTCTCGAGAGCTACGAGATCGCGTTCCGGATGCAGGCCGAGTCGCTCGACGCGTTCGACATCAACAAGGAAACTCCTGAGACCCGCGCCGCCTACGGCAACAGCGAGCAAGGCAAGCAGCTCCTGATCGCTCGGCGCCTCGTCGAACGCGGCGTGCGCGTCGTGCAGGTCTGGCACACCGGTTGGGACCACCATCAACAGCTCGAGACCCGCCTCCGCCAAAAAGCGGGCGAGATCGATCAGCCACTCGCCGCGCTACTGAAAGATCTGAAACAGCGCGGTCTTCTCGATTCGACCCTCGTGGTTTGGGGCGGAGAATTCGGCCGCAAGTCCACCCGCGATCGCAACGGCTACGAGGACGCGGGTCGCGACCACAACGCCAAGGCGTTTTCCGTCGTGATGGCGGGCGGCGGCGTCAAGGGCGGCACCGTGCACGGTGAAACGGATGAATTCGGCTCCGCCGCGATCAAGAACAAGGTCCACCCGCACGATCTCCACGCGACGATCCTGCACTGCATGGGCATCGACCACGAAAAGCTCACGTATCGCTTCAACGGCCGCGACTTCCGCCTCACCGATGTCGCCGGCAACGTCGTGAAACCCATTCTCTCTCATACATGAAGCGCTTCACCCCGCTCCGAGCCGCCGGCGCTGCCGCCGTTTCGCTCCTCCTCGGCGTGAGCCTTCGCGCGGCAGACATGCCGGCGAATCACCCGCCGATGAAACTGTCGGCCAGCGACGCCCAGTTCTTCGAGACCAAGATTCGCCCGCTGCTGGCCGACAAGTGCTACAAGTGCCACAGCAAGGAAGCCGACAAAATTCGCGGCGGCCTGCTGCTCGACACGCGTGAAGCGATTTTGCACGGCGGCAACACCGGGCCTTCGGTCGTGCCGGGGAAACCCGAGGAGTCCCTGTTGATCCAAGCCGTCCGCTACAAAGACGAGGATCTGCAAATGCCCCCCAAGGGCGAGAAGCTCACCGATCAGCAGATCGCGGACCTCACCGAGTGGGTGCGGCGCGGCATGCCCGATCCTCGCACGCTGGTGGCCAAGGGCAGCTCCTCGACCTACGGTGGCGTGGGCAAAAAACACTGGGCTTTCCAACCGGTGAAAAAGCCAGCCCTCCCCCCGGTGCAAAACACCGCTTGGGTGAAGAACCCGATCGATAATTTCGTCCTCGCGAAGCTCGAGGCCGCCGGCATGCAGCCGAACAGCCCGGCCGACAAAGCGACTCTCATTCGCCGGATCTATTTCGATTTGATCGGTCTCCCGCCGCACCCTGCCGACGTCCAGAACTTCGTCAAAGACACCTCGCCCGACGCGCTGCCCAAACTCGTCGATCAACTCCTCAAGAGTCCGCAATACGGCGAACACTGGGCGCGTTACTGGCTGGATGTCGCGCGTTACTCCGACACCAAGGGCGACGCCCAAGGCCAGAACGACCTGCGCTACCCGCACGCGTGGACTTATCGCGATTGGGTGATCAACGCGTTCAACGCCGACCTGCCCTACGACAAGTTCATCTTGGCGCAGATTGCCGGTGATTACTACAATACGGCCGTCGAAAAAGCCGCGAAGGACAAGGGCCAGCCTGCGCCGGAAAATCGCTCGATGCTCGCCGCCCTCGGCTTCCTGACGTTGGGCAATCAATTCAATGGCCGCCGCGACGACATCATCGGTGACCAAATCGACGTCACGACCAAGGCGTTTCTCGGTCTCACCGTCGCGTGCGCGCGTTGCCACGACCACAAATTCGATCCGATCCCGACGAAGGACTACTATTCCCTCTACGGCGTGTTCGCGAACAGCATTCAGCCCAAGGAGCTTCCCACCCTCCAAGCGAAAGTTCCGCAGACTGCGGACCTGCTCGATTACATGGAGAAGTCCGCTGCTCTCGCGAAGCGTGAAGCCGACCTGAAGGTCGAGCGCGACCAAGTCCAAAAAGCGATCCGCGACGCCGGCGGCAAGGGCAAGACCAAGGGCAAGGAAGTCATGGCCGCCATGGCGAAGGTCGACCCGATGAAGCGCCAGCAGCTGCAACGCATGGAGCGCGAGCTCGCCCGCGATATCGGCAATCTCGAAGAAACCCACCCAGGCGCGCCCGCTCGTGCCAACACGCTGACGGATGTGCCCCGCGCGAGAGACTATCCGGTGTTGCTCCGCGGTGAAGTTGGCAACCGCGGCGACGTAGTTCCCCGCCGCTTCCTGGAAATTCTCAGCCCCGATCCGAAGAAGCGCCCGGAGTGGCACGAACGCTCGGGCCGTCTCGACCTCGCCAAGGCCATCGCCGACCCGAAGAACCCGCTGACCGCGCGCGTATTCGTAAACCGGATGTGGCAACAACACTGGGGCAACGGTTTCGTCGAGACGCCGGACGACCTCGGTAACATGTCCTCGATGCCCACGCATCCCGAGCTGCTTGATTACCTCGCCGCCACGTTCGTGGAAAACAAGTGGTCCATCAAATCCCTCCATCGCACGATCGTGCTCAGCGCCGCTTACCAGCAGAGCAGCCAGAACAATCCCGCCTACGCCGAGAAGGATCCCAACAACAAGCTGCTCTGGCGCTATAATCTCCGCCGGATGGATTTCGAGGAGCTCCACGACTCCCTCCTAGCGATCACCGGAGAGCTCGACCGCACCTACGGCGGCAAGCCCATCAAGATCAGCAGTGAAGACTTCGCGAAACGTCGCGCCATCTACACGCTCATCGATCGCGCGAACCCGCCCGAGCTGCTCACCCAATTCGATTTTCCGAGCCCCGACGTGCCTTCCGGTCGCCGTTACGAGACCCTCGTCCCGCAGCAAGCGCTGTTTCTCATGAACAGCCCGATGGTCATCGAGACCGCGCGCAAGCTCGTCGATCGCCCCGCGTTCGCCGAGTTGAAGAGCGATGAAGACCGCGTCACGCTGCTCTACCTCGCCATTTTCCAACGCTGGCCCACCAAGCAGGAGGTCCTGCTCGGCCTGAAATACGTGAAGTCCAATCCCAGCGGCACCGAGGTCGCTCTCACCTCCGCGATGCCGATCGCACAGGTCAATGCGCGCGAGGCCAAGATGGCGCAGAAAAAAGCCGAGATGAGCAAGAAAGCGAAGGGCCGCTACGACACCACTGTCGGCGGCGTCTACGATACCAAGCCGCTCGATGCCTGGACGAAGCTCGCCCACGCGCTCTTTCAGTCGAACGAAGCCATCTTCTACAACTGAGGTGTTCGTCGGGCCGACAGGTCTGTTTGGACCTAAACGGCAGTGTGTCTTCCCAAGCCCGGCTCCCAAGCCGGGCTTTTTTCGCTGCCTCAGCTACGTAATACCGGCGACTCGCGTATCCAGAATTGCGGCGCGCGCGTATAAATATCTATCTTAGGCTGCTTCCGCCGAATGACACCTGCACCGATTCCCGCCAACGACGTCGCTCGCGTTGCTATTCTGCGCTCGCTCGGCGTGCTCGATACGCCCCCGGAGGTGGACTACGACGAGCTCACGCACCTCGCGGCCCAGATTTGCCAGGTGCCCATCGCCTTGATCTCACTCATCGACTCCGACCGCCAATGGTTCAAGTCGAAGGTCGGGATCGAAGCCACCCAGACCACTCGCGAAACGTCCTTTTGCGCGCACGCGATCCACGACCCGACCAAAGAGTTTTTCGTGGTGTCCGACGCGCACAACGATCCCCGTTTCTCCGATAACCCCGCCGTCCTCGACGACCCCAACGTTCGTTTTTATGCGGGAGCGCCGCTCGTCACTCATGACGGCTGGGCGCTCGGCACGCTCTGCGTCATTGATCGGCGTCCCCGTGAATTGACGCCACCACAGCTCAAGGCACTCGGGGCGCTCCGGCGTCACGTCGTCAACGCGATCGAGCTGCGGCGACTCGTGAGCAATCAGAACAAAGTCATCACCGATCTCGAGGAGACCCGGCGGGCGCTCGACGAAGCGCGCGAGGTCGCGGAGCAGGCCACCCGCGCGAAGGCCGATTTCCTGGCCACCATGAGCCACGAAATTCGCACGCCGATGAACGCGGTCATCGGCATGACGACATTGCTCCGCAGCACTCCGCTCAGCGACGAGCAGCGCGACAGCGTCGATACGATCCACGTCAGCGGTGAGCACCTTCTGACTGTTATCAACGACATCCTCGATTTTTCCAAAATTGAATCCGGGCGCCTCGAAATCGAGTGCGCTCCCTTTATCGTCGGGGATTGCGTGCGGTCCGCCGTCAACTTGCTGGCCGGCCGCGCCACTGAGAAACAGCTTTCCCTGCGATACGAGATCGCCCCTGGCACTCCGGCGCAGGTAGCGGGCGACGCCACGCGCCTGCGACAGATTCTGGTGAACCTGCTCTCCAACGCCGTGAAGTTCACCGAGCGCGGGGAAGTCACCGTGAGCGTGGGCTCTGCCCTCCACCCCGATGGCCGCGTGCAACTTTCATTCTGCGTGCGCGACACGGGCATTGGCATCCCAGCCGACCGCCTCGATCGGTTGTTTCAAAAATTCAGCCAGGTTGATGCTTCCACGACCCGGCGCTACGGCGGCACCGGCCTCGGCTTGGCCATCAGCAAACGTCTCACCGAATTGCACGGCGGCAGGATGTGGGTGGAGAGCCGTGCCGGCTCCGGATCAGATTTCCATTTCACCCTCCTGGTCGGACCCGCACAGGCTGCGCTTCCGGCCTCGGCGACCTCGACCTCCGCCGCGATCGAAGCCTTCGATCCGCAGTTCGCCCTGAAGCACCCCGCTCGCATCCTCATCGCCGAGGACAACGCCGTGAATCAGAAAGTAATCCGGCGCACGTTAGAGAAACTTGGATACACGGCCACCCTCACCTCGGACGGACGCGCCGCCGTGGAGGCGTTGCGCCAAACCGACTTCGATTTCGTTTTAATGGACATCGAAATGCCGGAGCTCGACGGACCGTCCGCGACCCGCCTCATCCGGGCGGAACTTCCCCCTGCCCGTCAGCCGGTGATAGTCGCGATGACCGCGCACGCCTTCGCGGGCAGCCGGGAGACTTTCCTGGCCGCCGGGATGGCGCGTGCTGGCTGTGGACGTTCGAAGAGGGCCTGCGTTTCGTCGAGGCGGTTGAACCGACCGCCGGGGGTTGGGATGGCGCCGAGGCGCCGCGGCTGCTGGGGCCGTAAACCCTCGATCAGGCTCAGCCGACGGCGCGACGACGCAGATCGTCGAGGCGGGCCAGCAGGGCCGTCAGCTCACCGAGGCGGAGCGGCTTGGCGAGATATGCGTCCATTCCCGCGGCGATAAAAGTCTCCCGGCTGCCCGCGAAGGCGTGCGCGGTCATCGCGACTATCACCGGCTGACGGGCAGGGGGAAGTTCCGCCCGGAT
>JANPIT010000846.1:0-3038 GCA_031425115.1 Opitutaceae bacterium
CCGTTCGCCCCGCGGATCACGTTGCCCTGCGCGTCGCGTTGAAAGTTGCGCGTCGGATCCGTGAGCGGGCCTTCCGCGTCGATGTTCGTTTGTTCGGCGCGCACGCCACCCACCAGTTTCAGGCGGCGCTCGAAAAACGCCGCGTCACCCCGCAGGAAGAGCGACGACACGGTCTCCTCCGCGCGTTTCGAGGGCGTCACGCCCGCCCGGTAAGTCGCGTTGTCGTCGGACCGGAACTGCGCGGGATTCGCCCGGTAGTGCGACCACAGCTTCGCGTTGCTGACGACCGGAATGGTGGGAAAGCCAAACACCCCGGGCCGGGTCGCGATCTCCGAGTAGAAAAAGGGCGCGGCGAGGTCGTCGCTGCGCAGTGGCGTGGTGCTGGCGACCCCGTCGTTCCCGATGAAATCGTAAGCGACGTTCGAAGGGTCGATCGTGCGGCTGTCGTCGCGAATCGAATTCTGGAGATCGAAGCCGCCCTTCAGCGTGAACGGCACGCGCGTGCCGAAATCGCGGCGCAGATGACCGTAAAGCGTCCGCTTGTCGTCCGTGTTTTGCGGGATCGCGAGCTGCGCGGTCGTGACGACGTAGGAGTTGATGTCGAACGGATCGACCACCGCGCCGCTCGCACCATCCGTGGCCGTGATTCGGCCGGGCCGCTGACGCGTGTTGTCATCGAAGGCGAGCGTGAGGCCAGCGCGACGCGCCGTGGCGATCGCAAACCAGCCGCGGTCGCCGCTCTGCGTGCTGTCGCGCGAGTGAGAGTAGCCCGCGCCTGCCTCGGCGCGCCAGACCGGGCCGTCATGCCGATAGACGAGCGTCGGCATGTAAGTCGTCGTGTTGCGATCGCGCACCTCGGTCGTGACGACGAGCGAGCCCTGCCCCATGGCGCTGCGCGTGAACGTCGGGCCGAAGCCGCCCGGCTGCACGCGGTCGATCGAGAAGTTCAGGCCGCGAATGTCGTAGTTGGTATTGTAAGTGGAGCGCGTCAGCGTGAACGCGAGCCGGTCATAGACACCGAATTTGTAGTCCGCCGTAAGCGAGACCGAGGTGCGTTTGCGCAGGAGAAAACCGTCGCGCACCACGAAGCCCGAAAGGTAAGGGCGGTCAGGCGTCGTGTCGGGAAACGTGCCGTTGTTCGTCACGGCATTGCCGCCACGCCACGTGTTCACGAAGGAGTCGCGCGCGCTGTAGGATTTCGACGCCGCGCCCGAAACGCTGAAACCGAAGCGGCGATTAACCGGCACCACGTAGGAAAATTCGAAGCCCGGCAAAACCTTGCGCGAGGGGTTGTCCCGCGGCCCGACACTCGCGTGAAAATCGCGCCGGTCGTCCCGCATCGTGAGATACGCGCTGAACGTGAACTGCGGCTTCACGCGTTCGAAGGCCGAGCGCGGCACCAAGTTGATCGAGCCGGCCAGCGCCGAACCGGGCGACTCCGGCGTCGGCGAGTTGATCACCTCCACCCGCGAGAGATTATTCGGAGAGACATACTCGAGCGAGACGCCGCGATTCGTGCCGCCCTGATTGCCGTTGGTCATCCCGAAGCCACCGAACGTTACCGGCGTGTAGTTGAAATCGACGCCGCCCAGCGACACCTGCCGCGCATCGCCCGCGAGATAATCCATCGAGACGCCCGGCAGAAATTTGAGAAACTCACCGATATCGCCCTCCGACGCCGCGCCAAATTCATCGGCAGCCACCACGACCTTCATGTTGGCGGAGAACCGCTGCTCGTTGATCGCGATCGCAGCGCCGTCCATCTGCTGGGTCTCTGCGACGACGTAACGCCCGAGCCGCACGGCGCCCGTCGCCGGATCGATCGACGCGGCGTTCTGCATCGTCGCCAGTCGGACATCTTGCCGCGCAGTGGCGCCCGTCGCGATGCTGACCGTCGTCGTCTGCGTCTCCATTCCTGTGAAAAACGCCCGCACCTTGGCCGTGCCCGCGGGCACCTGCGTCAGCCGGAAAAATCCGGTCTCGTCGGTAAACGCCTCGAGGCCCGTGCCCTCGACCGTAATGCGCGCATTTTCGAGGTAGCTCCCGCTCGCGCCGTTGAGCACGCGGCCTTCGATGATGCCCGTGCCGGGCGTCTGCGCCCAACCGGGCGTGACGCCAAAGATGAAACCGACGGCGAACAGGAGGCACGCCATCCGTCGCAGCGCGACATTGAGGTAAACCATGCCGCACCAATAAGGCGCGGCAGCAGCCTCCGTCCAGCCATGTCTACGGCCGAGTCAGGCCGCTCTTCACCTCGCTTACATCGACGTCACGCGGCCATCTCGACCGTGAAAACAGGCGGCGCCTTCGGGAACGAAATATAGCCCTTCGCTCCGACCTTGCGCACTTCGGGCGGCACCGCGTTGTGCGCGTCGTGCGGGAGAATGATCTGCTTGCCAGTCGCCTCAATGCGGGCCGTGGAGGCCTTGTCGTCTACCAATACAATCTCTGCGGGATAAAAACTCATGCGTCCGTCAGAGTCCCCTACGCGGCCCGACTGTTCCCGCCCCCACGCAATGACGCGTTGATTTCTTTGCCGCGCGTCCTGACGTTGTCGTCATGGCCTCTCCCGCGTCGCCGACTCCTGGCCGCCGCTCGTTCCTCCGCACGCTGGCCGCGGTTACCGTCACCGGCGCTCTCGCGGCCCGCGGGCACGGTGCGGAAACGCCCCGGCCGTTTCGCGTGCGCCGGGAGCTGTTTCTGAAATCTCCGCGGCCGGGTGTGACCTTGCTGGCCACCAGCTTCTACACGCAGCGGCAAGGCGGCGACCTGATGTCGCGCCACAGCTACCTCACGCAATCCGACACCGCCAACCACGCTTTTGCGCGTTTCTCCCGCGACCACGGCAAGACGTGGAGCGACGCGCAGGAAGTGATGACCGCGGAACAGCGCGCGGGCGGAATGTTTCGCCGGATGGCTTCGGTTCAGCTGGTGGATCCTACGACGGGAACGCTCATCGGCTTCCGGATCGAAGGGCTCTTCCCCGACGACAAACCCATCGCTCGGCTCCGCGGCTGGACGATCCACACGGCCTTGTC
>JANPIT010000847.1:0-1806 GCA_031425115.1 Opitutaceae bacterium
GGCGTCGCGGGCGAACAGGTTCGGGTCGAGCTGGAGCCAGAGGTAGGTCAGGGCGTCGGGCGAAAAATTCCTGTAGGTGATGGTGCCGCGGCCGGTGAGCCGGTGCTGTTTTTCGTCGAGGGTTGCCTCGATCGTGTAGTCCGCACGGTTCTGCCAATACGCGGCGCCGGGCGCGCCGGCGGCATTGCGTTGTGCGGTGGGCGAAGGGAGCAGTTGGTCGAGCTGTTGGAATTTTTCGACCGACGACGCGTAGGCCGGGGTGCCGAGGGCAGCAAAAGCGAGAGCCAGCCAGGGAAAGAAGCGTTGGATCATGGGAAAGCGGGACGCGTCAGCCAATCCCGCGCCAAGGAGGCAGGCCAGACTTTGTTGAAATGGCACGGGGGCTCCGGCCATTTGCACGAGGGAAGGGGTGAGTTCGTGCGATACGCGGCGAGTCGACCGTGGGCGGGAGAGGGCGTGAAACTGCATTTGGCGCAGTCGCTGCGACTTGGGTCATTGTGTGAGGCGATGGCACGTGCATCGCTAGTAACGCGCACGCTATGAACATGGGAAACGCCGTCGGATTCATCTTTTTTGGCTTGGTGATGTGGCTGCTGCCGGTGCTCGCGCCTGATCTATTTCCGCGTAACGCACTGGATGGTGGCAGCACGCGTGCGCTGTGGATCCAGGTGATGGCGCTCGTGCAGGGCGTCGTCGGCTTAACCTTTGTGGTGCGTCAGGCTTGCGCGCCGTCGTTCCTGCAGTGGCTGGCGCGGGTGCCAGCCGCGATTCCGCGTTGGACGCAGCGGGCGGTTCCCGCCCATGCGGTGCCGGCAACCGCGATGGAAGCGCCGATCGATTTTGCCGCGGCCGCGGCTGCGCTCGCTTTAGAGCAGCGCCCCTTGCTCGCCCGCAGCGGGTTTGAGTCCGACCGCGTGGTAACCTTTGGCGGTGAGCACGCGGCCCTGTGGCGTGCGCTGAAGGTAACCTTCCTGGATGAGGAACGGCTCGTGCACTTCCTCCAGCGTTTCCGCCTCCTCGCCCACCGCGACCGCAATGGTGCTCATCCCGACGGGGCCGCCGCGGAAGTTGTCGGCCATGACTCGCAGCATGCGCTTGTCCATTTCATCAAGACCAGCGGCGTCAATCTCCAGCAGCTCGAGCGCGGCAGCCGCCACTGGCTGCGTGATATGACCTCGGGCGCGTTCCTGCGCGAAGTCGCGCACGAAATTGATCAGGTTGTTGGCCACACGCGGCGTGCCGCGTGAGCGCTTCGCAATCTCCTGCGAGCCGCTGGTGTCGATTTCGACCTTAAGCAGGCCGCAACTCCGGCGCACGATCGTCTCGAGCGTGGCGCGGTCGTAGTAGTCGAGCCGCGTCTGCAATGTGAAACGCGAGCGCAGCGGCGCCGTGAGCAACCCGCTCCGGGTCGTCGCGCCGACGAGCGTGAAACGCGGGATCGTGAGCCGCACGCTGCGCGCGTTGGGGCCCTGATCGATCATGATATCGAGGCGGAAGTCCTCCATCGCCGAATACAAATACTCCTCGACGGTTTTCGGAATGCGGTGGATCTCGTCGATGAATAAAATGTCGCCCTCCTCGAGATTGGTGAGGAGACCGGCGAGGTCGCCGGCTTTTTCGATCACGGGACCCGACGTCACGCGGACACTTTTGCCGAGCTCGTTACCGAGGATGAAGGCGAGGGTGGTTTTGCCGAGGCCGGGCGGACCGGAGAGCAGAATGTGATTCAGTGGATCACCGCGGCGCTTCGCGGCGCCGACCATCACCTGCAAGCGCTCGACGGTCTTCGGTTGGCCCGTGAAATCG
>JANPIT010000848.1:0-2469 GCA_031425115.1 Opitutaceae bacterium
CGCCTCCACGCGCTTTGGACGCTCGAGGGACTCGCCAAAATCGACGCCCCGCTCGTCATCGCCGCCCTCGCCGATCGCGACCCGCGCGTGCGCGCCGCCGCCGCGCGCCTCGGTGAACCGCTCCTCGAAAAGGACGAGACCACCGTCTTCGCCGCGCTCACCGCCGCCGCAAAAACCGAGCGCGTGCCCGAGGTCGCGAAACAGTTCGTGCTGACGCTCGCGTTCTCCCCGCGCTCCGAGGCCATCACCGCGATGGACGAGCTCATCGAGCGCCACGTCACGCACGAGGGCGTTTTCCTGGCTGCCTGCACGGTGTTCTGGAAAAAGCCCTCGCCGTATCTCGAACGCATCCGGAGCGGAGACGCGCTGCTCGCGATCAAGGACCCCGCGCAACGCGCCGACGTCGCCGCGCGGTGGACGCAGGGTTTCGCCCAGTGGCAGCGCCAGATTGATCTCCCCGCCGACATGCTGCCCGAGCAGCGCGCATTCGTCACGAAGGGCGCCGAGACCTATTTCGAAACGTGCGTGAGCTGCCACGGCGCCGACGGCCGCGGTGTCGCCGTGCCCGGGAGCGACCAACTCATCGCGCCCGCCCTTGCTGGCAGCGCGCGCGTCCGCGGCCCTGCTGCCGGGCTCGTGCCCGTGCTCCTCCACGGTGTCACCGGCCCCATCGCCGGCCGCACCTACTTGGGAGCCTTGATGGCGCCCGCGTCCGCCCTCGGCATCAGCCGCGACGACCGCCTCGCCGAGTTGATCAGCTTCATCCGCCACGCCTGGGGCAACCAGGCTCCGCCCATCTCGAAGGACGAGGTCACGCAGTTTCGTCGCCTGCACGGGGACCGTGCCACGCCGTGGACCGAGGCGGAACTTCAGGCTCTCCCCCCGCGCTGACCACCGCGGATGACGCCCGAGTTTTGACGCAAACGAAATAACCTCCTGCCTCCGACTGCCGGTTCCCACCGGTGCATCGGACCCCAACCTCGCTCGTCCATGAAATTGTTCCACCTGACGGTCGCTACTGCGTCGTTGATTCCCGCCGGGCTTCACGCGCAAGCTATGGTTCCTGCTCCCCAGCTTGCCACCGCTTCGGCCGCAAACGTTGTCACGGTCTCCCCTTTCGAGGTGGGCTCGTCACACAAAACGGGATACGTCGGCAGGACACCCTCGCCGGATCCCTACTCCGCTCCAACCTGAAGGACATCGCCGCCGCCATCAGCCCGATGACCGCCGAGTTCCTTTCCGACATCGCCACCACGAACATCGTCAACACCATCGCGCTCCCGACTGCCGCGCCTACCATGGTCTTTTGGTTTGGCTGCGTAACTGTAGGCCAGTCCGCTTGCGGACGCGGTTTGGCGCGCGCCAGCGCGCTGACCTACGGTTCAGGTCTTTGTATAGCCAAAACAAAAGACCATGGCCGCGCCTACATCGATCAGCACAAAGCCTGCCGGCTCCGCCATTGCGACCTCTTGATCAAGCAGACCATCTACCAGCCCCGCCCCGTCCATCCCGACGAACACGTTCAGTTTCTAAGCCAGTCGTGGACCAATGTGTCCCGTCGCCCTGCCTTTATCGCATGCTCAACTCCGCCGTCTCCCTCACCCTGCTTGCCGCACTGCTAGCGGCCGGCCTCCGCGCCGCCACGGGGACCGTCGCGCAACTCCCCGCCGGCACCCAACGCGTTCTCTTCCTCGGTGACAGCATCACGCACGGCGGCAGCTATGTGGCGGCGGTTGAGACTTACTTTCAGACGCGCACGCCCGGCTTCGCCGCTGAGTTCCTCAACCTCGGCCTCTCCAGCGAAACGGTCTCCGGCCTTTCCGAGCAGGGCCACGCGGGCGGCCAGTTCCCTCGCCCCGATCTGCACGAGCGACTTGGCCGCGTCCTCGCGCAAACCAAACCCGATCTGATTTTCGCCTGCTACGGCATGAACGACGGCATCTACGAGCCGTTCGCCGAGGAGCGCTTCGCCAAGTTTCGCCACGGCATGACGCGTCTGCACGACGCCGCCACTCGCGCCGGCGCGCGCATCATCCACGTCACCCCGCCAGTCTTCGACGAAATCCACGGCAGATTTCCCGGCTACGATGGCGTGCTCGCCCACTTCGCCGCCTGGCTCGTGTCGCAACGCACCGCCGGTTGGACCGTGATCGATCTGCACACCGCCATGCGGGCCGCGATTGAAGAGCGGCGCCGCACCGATCCGAAGTTCACCTTCGCGCGCGATGGCGTGCACCCCGACGAAGCCGGCCACTGGGTGATGGCCCGCGCGATTCTCGCCGGCCTCGGCGCCACGGATATCAAGGATTGCCCGAACGCGGCAGCCATGGCTGTGATGCATCCGAACGGGGCGGAGATCCTCAAGCTCGTCGCAGAACGCCAGAATATCATGAAGCTCGCCTGGCTCACCGCCACCGGTCACCTGCGGCCCGGTGTGAAAGCCGGCCTCCCGCTCGCGGAGGCCACCGC
>JANPIT010000849.1:0-4015 GCA_031425115.1 Opitutaceae bacterium
TCGCCGCTGTGCTGCGGGTGCCAACCTGGGGCGGCGGCGCCCCCGCCGGGGTTGGTCCGCCGGGCCAGGCGGGGGGGGCGCCGCGTCTCCAGGAAACAATGACACTCCCGCCCGAATGGCTGCCCCTCGGCGCCGCGGCCATCGTGGCGGTGCTGGGCTACGCCACCTTCTGGGCGTTTTTCGCCAACGCGCTCGCCGGTGTCATCGTCGCGTGGACGGTTCTGACCGCCTCCCTCATCCTGCTGTTGCGCGGTGATCGTCACGGCTTCGCCCTCACGCCCGACCTAGGTGCGGTTACGAAGCTCATGCTCGCCGTCGGCGCGTTTCACCTCGCGTTGCTCCATCTGTTTCCGACCGGGCACGATTTCTTCACGCTCGCCGCGAATCGCTATCGCGACGGGCTGCCGACCGACAACCAGCTCTCCCACGAGTTTGCCGAGCGGCTCTTCGCCTCGGAGAAAATCCGCCATCGCGGCGAAGAGTGGCTCTCCAGCGACCGCCCGCCGCTCCAAAGTGGATGGCAGTTGCTCACCTGGCCTGCCAGCAAGGCGCTCAACCTCGACCGCCGCAGCATGAGCGGCACCTCCGCGGTGTGGTTTCAACTACTCTGGGTGGCAGCCGCATGGGGCCTCTTGCGCACCCTCCGCGTGGCTCCGAAGCGCGCCGCCGGTTGGGTCGCTGCTCTCGCCCTCGCCGGCTTCTTCGTCCAGAATACCACGTTCACCTGGCCCAAGCTGTCTGCCGCCGCGTTCGCCTGCGGCGCCTACGCCCTGCTCCTCCTGCCGGCCACCGCGCCCCTCACCCGCGTCTCGCTCCTCTGGCCTGCCCTCTTCGCCGCCCTCGCCTGGCTCTCACACGGGGGCGTGGCCTTCTCCTTTCTCGCCCTCGTCCCCCTGCTCCTCTGGCAATTATTCCGCCGCCGCGCCGCGGGCCAGTGTCACCTATTAGGTGACAGTGGCCCGGGGGCTTGGCGGGCGCGGCTGGTCGGCGTGGCCTTGTTCGCGGCGCTGGTGCTGCCGTGGATGGCGTATCAGAAATTCTACGACCCGCCCGCCAACCGCCTCTTCAAGTGGCACCTCGCCGGCCAATCCGCGATCGATCCGCGCGGCACGCTCGCGACCCTGCGCGACAGCTACGCCGCCGTCGGCTGGAGCGAGATCGCGGAGAACAAGCGCAAGAATTTCTACGGTCAAATTTACGGCGACTGGAGCGAGCTCTTCGATCTGCGTCCGTCCACGAGCGCGGACCGGCGCGGCCATGAATTTTTCCACTCGGGCCGCGCGCTCACGTGGTGGCTCGTGCTCGCCCCCTTCGCGTTCGTGCTGGCCCGGCGCAGCTGGCGTGAGGTCACCGCGAACCTCGGCACGCTCGCCTACTGGCTACTGCTGACCATCGTCGCGTGGTGCCTCCTCATGTTCGGCCCGTTCACGACCGTGCTGCACCAAGGGTCGTATGCGCTGATGATCGGCGCATTCATTTTCTTCTCCCTCTTCCTCGAGCGCTGTAGCAGGTGGTGGTTGCCGATCGTCGTCGCCCTGCAGGCCATCTCACTCGGAACCACGTGGGCCGTATCCAATATCGCGATCCACGGTCCGCCCGCCGGTCTTCTCTTCGTCCTCATCACCGCCGCCATCCTGCTCACATTCATCGTGCGCGCGCATCGCGCCCACGAGGTAGGGACTGGCGGCCCGCCCGTCCGCGAACACCCCGCTGGCCGCGCTTCCCTCTCGTGGTCCGATCGCCTCACCGGCACCCTGCACGCCTGGTGGCAAGATCCCCGACCGACCCTCTGGTTCCTCTTCTCCCTCGCAGTCGTGCTGCTGTTGCGCAAACCGCACGCCCTGCACACGCCGCAATTGTGGGCGGAGGACGGCAGCGTGTTTCTCAACGAGCAGGATGAGCTCGGCCTCCGCGCCTTCTTCGCTCCCTACATGGGCTACCTGCACGCGCTTCCCCGCGTCGTCGCCTGGCTCGCCGCAAAGCTCTTCGATCCGCGCTGGTGGCCCGCGTTCTACAACGGCGTGGCGTTCACGATTTGGGTCGCCGTCCTCGCGCGGTTTTTCTCCGCGCGTTTCGCTCTGCCTGGCAAACCGTGGCTCGTTCTCGCGTTCCTTCTCGTGCCTCACAACGGCGAGATTTTTTTCAACGTCACGAATCTGCAATGGCTCACCGGTTTCGTCCTGATCCAACAAGCCATCATCGCCGCGGCCCGCACCAACGCCCAGCGCATCGGTGACCTCGTGATCCTCGCCCTCGTCGGGCTCACCGGCCCCTTCGTCATCGCGTTTCTCCCGCTGTTCGCGTGGCGCTGGTGGCGGACGCGCAATGCTGACAGCGCCATCGCCTTCGCGGTCGCCGCGCTCTGCGCCACCGCGCAAGCCGCCTTCGTCCTGCGCGCGGGCGAGGTCGGCGCCACCGCCCTCAACCTCAGTCCTCTGCGACTCTGGGAAGGCTTCACCATCGTCACCCGGCGCCTGCTCCTCTGGCCGGTCTTCGGCCGCAACTTCACCGACAAGCTCCCCGTCCTCGCCGCCGGCCTGATCGGCCTCACCTTCTTCAGCGCCTTCGTCGCCTGGGTGCTGCGGCCGCATCCGCGTCGGATGCTCCGCGCCCAAATCCTCGTCGCCGGCCTGCTCATCCTCGCTGCCGGCCTCTACCGCACGCAGTCGGAATTCTGGCCGGTGGATAACCTCGATGTGGGCGACCGCTATTTCTACATCACGCGCGTGCTGCTGGCCTGGCTGCTGATTTTGGAATTCGACGCCGCCTCCCGCTTCGCCGCAGGCGCGGCACGAGTGCTCTGTCTCGCGATCGCGCTCGTGCACCTCGACGACTACGTGCTCCCCGCGCCGGTCGACTACCGCTGGGCCGCGCACGTCGATGCGATCCGCGCTGGGCGGCCTGCCGCGATTCCCATTACACCGAAGGACTGGACGCTCCATTACCGCGGCCGACCTGCTCCGCCGCGATGAATCATTGCTCGCTCCTTCCGAGGTGGAGCGGCTTGACCTCAAGCCGCTGGATCGAATCCGTAGCGGAACGGCTTCCCGTTCCTTCGGAGCCGAACGAGGCTCCACAAACCAGCGGCTTGGGGTCAAGCCGCTCCACCGCCAAGGCCATCACGCCGTGACCTCTCCTCTCGCAGCGAATCCGGCCTCATCGCGGACCCTCTGGTGGACCGTCCTCGCCGCCGCCGTGCTCCTCGCGCTGCGCAAACCCTGGGCTCTGCACACGCCCCAGCTCTGGGCCGAGGACGGCAGTATTTTTCTGACCGATAACGACCAGATCGGCGCGCGCGCGTTTTTCCTCCCCTACAACGGCTACCTGCACCTGCTGCCGCGCATCATCGCCTGGATCGCAAGCCACACTGCTGACGTCGCGTGGTGGCCGGCTATCTACAACGGTCTGGCCTTCGCGATTCACGTCGCACTCTTCGCCCGCCTCGCCACACGCCGCGTCGAACTCCCCGCGAAACCCTGGCTCATGCTCGCGTTCGTCCTCGTCGTCGGCACCGGCGAAGTGCTGATCAACGTCACCAACCTGCAGTGGGTCACCGCGTTTTTTCTGCTGCTTCATTTGTTCACGGCCGCGCCGCGCACCGTGGCGCAACACGTCGGCGACCTCGCGATCCTCGTCGTCGTCGGCCTGAACGGCCCGTTCGCAATTCTCTTCCTCCCGCTCTTCGCCTGGCGCGCGTGGCGCTCCCGCACCACGGCCAATTTCCTCGCGCTCGCCGCTCTCGGCGCCTGCGCCGGAATATCGGCGTGGCTCGTGACGCACTCCGGAGCGAGCCTCACTCTCCACGCCGGCAGCGAACCCTTCCGCCCGTTGATGGCTCTCTCGATCATCGGCAGCCGGCTGATCACGTGGACGTTGCTCGGGCCCGCACCTGTGCGCACCTGGCCCGCCTGGGCGCATGCGTGGGTCGCCGTCGCCGTCCTCGGCCCGCTCCTCCCTTGGGCGCTGCGCCCGGACACCCGCCGCCCCCAACGCGCGCTGCTCGTCGCGGCGTTCG
>JANPIT010000850.1:0-1503 GCA_031425115.1 Opitutaceae bacterium
CGCGGCTACACCCCGCAGGGCGCCGAGACGTGGAACTCCATCCGCGCGCTCGACTACCTGCAGTCGCGCCCGGAGGTCGATGGCGAGAAACTCGGCATGACCGGCCGCTCGGGCGGCGGCGGCTACACCTGGTATACCGCGGCCCTCGATGAGCGCGTAAAAGTCGCCGTCCCCGTCGCCGGCATCACCGATCTGCACAACCACGTCGTCGATGGCACCATCACCGGCCACTGCGACTGTATGTTCATGGTGAATACCTACCGCTGGGACTACGCGAAACTCGCCGCCATGCTCGCGCCCCGCCCGCTCCTCCTCGCCAATTCCGACAAGGACCGGATTTTCCCGCTCGATGGCGTGCTGCGCGTGCACCGCGAGGTCGCGCGCATCTACGCCCTGCACGACGCGACCGATAAATTCGGCCTGCTCATCACCGAGGGGCCGCACAAAGACACGCAGGAGCTGCAAGTGCCCGCGTATCGCTGGTTCAACCGGTTTCTCAAAGGCGATGAGCCCCTCATCCGCGTCGCCGCCGAAAAATTGTTTACGCCGCAGCAGTTGAAGGTGTTTCCCGTCGGCCAGCTGCCGCGCGAACAACGCACCACCAAGATTCACGAGACCTTCGTCCCGATGGCCGCGCCGACGATCCCGGCCAACGCAGCCGAGTGGGCGAAGCAACGCGACGCGTGGAGGGTCGCGCTGCGGGAGAAATCGTTTCGCGGCTGGCCGACGGACGAAGAGCCACTGAGATTGGAGCGCGTGGTCGACCAGAAAGGGCGCGCGCCCGCTTGGAGCTTCACTAGTCAGGGACCCGTTCGACTGCCGCTGACCATGGCGGCCGACGTTTCGATGGCGTCGGTGAAACGTGTGTATCTGCTGATCTCGGACGGAACCGTTTCACCCCAACCAGAACTGGATGCCGCGCGCAGGAAAGAGCTCGAGCGTGGCGAGGCTGCGCTGATCACGTTCACGCCACGCAGCATCGCCGAGCTGACTTCGTCGCTAGGGGAAAAAGACCAGGTGCAACTGCGGCGTCGCTACATGTTGCTCGGTCAAACGATCGACGGCATGCGCGTGTGGGATATCCGTCGCGCCGTCGCCGTGCTGCGTCAGCCGGAAATGTTCGGCGACAAACCCATCCACCTTATCGGCGCGCGCCATCAAGCCATCAACGCCCTCTACGCCTCGCTGTTCATCGAAAATCTCGCCTCGGTCGAAATGGTTGCGGCGCCCGCGACGCACATGGCCGGCCCCGACTATCTCAACGTCCTGCGTTACCTCGACGTCCCACAAGCCGCCGCGATGGCCGCCGAGCGCCAGCCCGTGAAATTCAACGGCTCGAATCCCGACGACTGGTCGTGGACCACGAAGACCGCTCAGCAACTCGGCTGGCCCGCCGGTCGCCTGCAATGGTGAAGGTGGAGCGGCTTGACCCCAAGCCGCTGGTTCGAAAACACCCAAACGTCCCCGGCTGACGCGCACCCTGAAGCGGCTTGAGGTCAAGCC
>JANPIT010000851.1:0-3758 GCA_031425115.1 Opitutaceae bacterium
GGCGCCGAGGTGAGGCAGGAGATCGACGCCATCGAGGTTCGCCGCCGGCTTCGCTCCCGCCGCCGCGACCGCCGTCGGAAACAATTCGAGCGCGCTCACCATGCGGTGCTCCACGACTCCGGCCGGCGCGCGACCCTTCCATTGCAGCAGCATCGGCACCCGGATCCCGCCCTCGAGCAGCGCCCCTTTTTCGCCGCGCAACGGCCGATTGCTCGAGGTCAGCTCGCGCGTCGGGCCGCCGTTATCGCTCAGAAACACGATCACCGTGCGCTCCTCCAGTCCTTCCGCCCGCACGCGTGCCAGCACGCGACCCACGCCGTCATCCAGGTGCGCGAGCATCGCGGCAAAGATCCGGCGCTGAATATCCGCGATGTGCGCAAAACGAGCGAGATAGGCGTCCGCGCCTTGCATCGGGCTGTGCACCGCGTTGTAGGCCAGCAGCAGGAAAAACGGCTGCGCCTTGTGCCGCGTGATGAACGCTTCCGCTTCCCGTGAAAACGCATCCGTCAAGTTGCTACGCTCGTCGATCGGCTGGCTGTTGCGCATGATCGGGTTGTCCGCGTCGTAGTCCGGCTCGAACGAATTGAGGTGCGTGCTCCAGAGCACGCGCCCGTCCGGCGAAGCCCAGCGCCCGCGGCCGCCATCCGGCAGCGTCCGCCGCCGCAGCCAAGTCACATGCCCTTCCCACGGCGACGGCACGAAATACCGCCCCTCGTGCAGGAAACCGAAAAACTCATCGAAGCCCCGGCGCTGCGGGTTGAACTTCGCGCTGCCCCCCAGATGCCATTTGCCGACCAGAGCGGTCGCGTATCCATTTTCTCGTAACACATCGGGCAGCGTCGTTTCGCTGAGCGGCAGCCCGATCGCGGGATCAGCGTTGGCCGCGCCGATCGGATTGAATTCGAAGCCGTAGCGCGTCTGGTAACGCCCCGTTAGCAGCGCCGCGCGCGACGCCGCGCAAAACGGCGCCGTCACGTAGGCGTTGGTGAACCGCACGCCATTCCGCGCCAGCCCGTCGAGGTGAGGGGTCGGCACATCCTTGCCGCCGTAACTCCCGAGTTCCCCGTAACCCAGATCATCCGCGACGATGAAGATCACGTTGGCCTTGTCCGCGCAGAAGGCCGCCGATGAAAACACGCACGCCGCGAGCGCGAAGGCGCTTCGAACCAGAAATCTCACACGCAAGTCGAGCATGGGGTTGGGTCACTCCATCGAGACGAGCCGGAGCTTGTCTTGGCGAGCCTTAGTTTCAGCGTCGCGCCGCTCGCTAATCGTTCACTCCAAATACAACCCATCGCTCACCGCCGGCTTCGGCGTGCGCTGGCGCCAGGCATCGGCAAACGAATCCTCGTCGTAACCGAAAAGCGGTGACACCTCGACCGTCGCCGCAGGCAACCCCGTGGGATCGGTCGCCACGCCGGCGCCGTTGGCGTTCAGCCAGCGCCCGAATTGCCGCAGCTGATCCTCGCGACAGGTCTTCGGTGAATCGAGCCCCTCGGCATTCTTCACTGGCGAAAAGTCATCCGCCCGCAGCGTTTCGATCACCACTGGATTCTTCGCGAAGGGCAGCGCGTCAAAGACAAACAACTCGAACTTCACCCCGTTCGGTTTCTCCGGTTTCACCGCGGCGCCCTGCGCATCGACCGTGGGGATTTTCTTGTCCGCTCGATGGAATGGCAGTGCGACGCCTTCGCCGCCGGTAGACATCCGCCGCACGAACTCCCGGTCGAGCATGTGAATCGCGATACTGCCCGCGAGATAGCGGAGCCCACCTTGCGCGTCCTTTTCCTCCTGCATCGCCATCGGCAGATCCGAATATTCCACGACGACGGTATGCCCGTCTTGCGTGCAGAAATGCCCGACCTTTTCTCCCGCATAGGCCTTCGGCACCATCTTGCTCGTCATCTCGGAGCGCTTCAACAGGTGCCAGCCGATGAACGCCGGATCGATGCAGCGCACCAGCGGATTATCGACCTGGAAATAACTCAGCGTATCGATCCCCTCGCGCTGCATCACGTCCAGTGAGCCGCTGCGGGCCAACGCGCGCAGCGAGCCTCCGTGGCCGTCCGGCGACAGCGCCAGCGACGATTTTGTCTCCAGCAGAATCTTCCCGTTGAAGTCCACCGCCGGCATCCGGCCTTGCCGAAAAAAGTGCACGCGCGCCGCATCGAGGCCGAAGTGCTTGTTCTCCGCAAAAAAGCTCTCCGTGGCCGCATGGTTCGCATGGCTCGTCATGATGAACCAGTGGAGCGGCTTTCCGTAACGCCGCCCGGCCGCGTGAATCTTCTCCGCGAACACCTGGAAGAGCGGCTTCTGTTTCAGCGGCGTGACCCGAAACGTCCCCTTCGGCCCGTCGTAGCCCAGCCGCGTGCCTTGCCCGCCCGCCACCGTAAACGCCGCGACGCGCCCCGCCCGCAGCGCGTCCTCGCCCGCCGCCTTCGCGCGCGCCCACGCCGGCACATCGCCCCCGTTCTCCGGCCGTTGCTCGTAAGGCGCCGGCGCCAACCCGGCGAGATTCACCCCGGCGCCCCCGTTTTTGGCGAGCAACGTGCGCGTCAGGTGCGCGACCTCCTCGAGATCGACCTCACGCGCTTCGTCGAGCAATCGCTTCTGCTCGTCCGTGTTCAGTTGCTCGAAAAACGCGAAAACCTGGCCCTGTCCGGCCTGTTGAAACGTCGCGATGAGAGGATGGATTGCCATGGGTAGCCGAAGATGGTCACGCCGCACCGGCATTGGTTCGGCGCGCGAACGGAAATATCATTTGGCCTGATCGAAGCGGAAGATCACCTCGTGCGGTCGCGCATACTTCAGCCGGTCGCGCAGGACCTTTTCCACAAACGCGGGATCGTTCTTCAGCCGCTGCAGGATGCGTTCCTTCTCGGCGAGTTGGACTTTCGCCGCCGTCAGCTTGGCCTCGTTCGCCGCCTTCACTTGCTGATGATGCAGGTATTCCGTGCGCGCCTCGAGAAATTGGCCGCCCGCCCAAATACCAAAACCCGTCAGGAGCACGAAATAAACGGTGACGATGAGACGAGGCGAATCCACGGTGCGCCGCGATCAACAGAAAGGCCCCGCCGCGAGTAAAGGACATTTCAAATGCCGGCCAGCCGTATTCCCCGCCATGAAATAGGCGTGCGTTTTTGATGCGTCCATCCACGGTGGCATCTCACACATGTATCAGAGTTTTTATGGGTTTCGGGAGATGCCGTTCAACATCACCCCGGACCCGCGCTTTCTGTACCTCAGTCCCACCCACCTCGACGCCTTGCAACATCTGAAGTACGGGGTGCGGGAAATTAAGTTTCAGGCAGCGCCAATATTCTCTCAACCCCCTCAAACAAAACCCGTTTTCTGAATTGTTCAGTGTTGCAATTGTTGGCTTGATTTTAGTTTAGCAACATCAGTCGCTATTTCGGCTGAAAAGCGATTAATCAAGTCGATATTGGTTTGAGAAAGCCGATACGGCCGGGCGCCAACCGTCTGGAGTTGCGAAGCGGCGGACTACCGTTGACCCGCTGCGGACTACCGTTGACCCGCTGCGGCCTACCGCTGCCCCGCTGCGGCCTGGATGGTAGCCAGCCGCGCCATCACCTGGAACGACAACCCCGAAGTCTCTTTCGCGATCGACCCCACGGCCTCTCCCGAAACGAACGGCTCCAGCGCGGAAGCCTTGCGGGCGATCCGCATTTTGCCCGCTGCATATCGCGAAACGCTGGTCATGCGGCTATTGCGCGGTGCGGGAGTGCGTGGGCTGGCGG
>JANPIT010000852.1:0-28276 GCA_031425115.1 Opitutaceae bacterium
CGGCCGAAGCCGGTCTGCACTTCGTCGGCGATGCACACTCCTCCCGCGGCGCGCACGTGCTCGTAAACGTGCTTCAAATAGCCGTCGGGAAACACGACGAAGCCGCCCACGCCCTGAATCGATTCGGCGATGAAGCCCGCGACTTTGCCGGGCGTGGCGTAGTCGATCAGGTTCTTGACGTCGTCGGCGTATTTGCGGCCGGCCTCGGGATCGTCGTAGCCATAGGCTCCACGATACGGATACGGGGCGATGGCGTGATGCACGCCGAACGAGTGGGGGACGTTGAATTTCCAGGTGCTGTGCGCGGTGACGCCCATGCCGCTGGCATTACCGCCGTGATAGGCGTTGCGCAGCGCGAGCATGTCGTAGTTGCCGGTGGAGAGCCGCGCCATCATGAGCGCGAGATCGTTGGCTTCAGAGCCGGAATTGCAGAAATAACAAACCTTGAGATCGCCAGGCATTTTCGAGGCGAGCTTTTCGGCAAACTCGGCGATGCGCGGCTGCAGGTAGATCGTGGTGGAATGCTGCAGCGTCTCGTTCTGCTTTTGCGCGGCCGCGACGACGTGCGGATGGCAATGACCGACGCTGACCGTCACGATGCCACCGAGGCCGTCGAGGTAGCGTTTGCCGGTGTCGTCCCAGACATACTGCATCTTTCCCTCTACGATCATAATCGGCTTCTTGTAGTAAAGGAAGAGGCCGGGATTGAGGTATTGCTTGCGAAGGGCGAGGACCTGCTCCGCGGACGGTCCGGTGTAGGGTGTCGGCGTGTGAGAGGTCGGCGGCAGGGGGATGGATTTCATGGGGAAATAAAATAAACCACGGAGACACGAAGGCACGGAGGTCGAAGGATTTCTCTGTGTCTCCGTGTCTCCGTGGTTCAACTGTTCGGAGCAATACGACGCAGCAGAAGATAGAGGACGAAGGCGATTCCAAATCCTACGAACCACGCGTAGTTGTAGAGAGAGAGGAGAAGCGCTGGTAGCGCGGTGCTGTCGATGACTTTGATATTGGCGAGGAAGCCCGGGAGGCTCGGCAGTGCGCCGGCTACAAGCGCCGCGATCGCGATCCAACTCGTGCCGTGCCTATAGGTGTATTCGCCGCGGTCCGAGTAGAGGGCGGCCACGTTGAGCTGCTTACGGCGATAGACGTAGTAGTCGGCGATCATCACGCCGCCGATCGGTCCGAGCAGGGCACTATAGCCGATGAGCCAGGTGAAAATGTAGCCACTCGGGTCGGCGAGAAGTTTCCACGGCATCATTAAAATGCCGATCAGTCCGGTGATAAGTCCGCCGAGGCGGAAGGTGATTTTCTGGGGCGCAAGCTGCGCGAAATCGTTGGCCGGCGAGACGACGTTGGCCGCGATGTTGGTCGCGAGTGTGGCGAGGCACAGGGCGAAGAGCGAACCGACGAGCACCAGGGGATTCTTGAAACGCGTGAGCACATCCACGGGATCCCAGAGCGTCTGGCCATAGATGATCGTCGTCGCGGAGGTGACGGCGACTCCAATAAACGAATACAGCGCCATGGTGGTGGGCAACCCCAGCGCCTGGCCGAGGATCTGGGCTCGCTGCGATTTGGCGTAGCGGGAGAAGTCGGGAATGTTTAGGGAGAGCGTCGCCCAGAAGCCGATCATGCCGGTGAGGGCAGGAAAGAAGAAGGACCAGAACTGCCCGGCCTTGGGTTGGCCGGCGTCGAAGGCGGATGGCTGCGAGAGAATCGGGCCGAAGCCGCCCGCGGCCTGATAGGCCCAGGCGAGCAGCGCGAGGCCGAGCGCGATCAGCAGGGGCGCCTTGAAGTTGAGCAACAGGCGGATGGTGTCGATGCCCCGCCAGATTACCCACATATTGATCGCCCAAAAAAACAGGAAACAGGTGAGCTGTGCACCGGTGATTCCGAGGGCGGCGATGGGCGTGCCGCCCGCGAGCGCGGGGAAAAAGACGGCCAGGATCTTGTAGATCGCGTCGCCACCGATCCACGTTTGGATGCCGAACCAACCGCAGGCGACGAGTGCGCGGAGCAGCGCGGGCACGTTGGCCCCTCGAGTGCCGAACGAGGCGCGGCAAAAAACGGGAAACGGAATGCCGTAACGCGTGCCCGCATGCGCGTTTAGTATCATCGGAATCACCACGATGACGTTGCCTAGAAAAATAGTGAAAACCGCCTGCGACCAATTCATCCCGCTGCCGATCAAACCCGACGCGAGCATGTAGGTCGGAATGCACGCCGACATAGAAATCCACAGCGCGGCGAACGACGCCAGCCCCCAAGTGCGGCCGGAGGGAGGCACGGGCGCGAGGTCGGCGTTGTAGAGGGGCGAATCCTGCACCGCGGCGAGGGTGGGCGACGAATCGATAATCTCGGAATTTTTGACCACGGATTTCACGAATCTGCACGGATGGATCAACGGACTATTCGCTTCCAGCGCAGGTCGGCATGTTTGAAATTCAGTAGGATCGCGAGACGCAGATGAGTAATGGTTAAATAGCCGATCATCTGGGCGAGGTGGGTCGCGGTGAAGTCTTCGGTGACTTTGGGATCGGCGATGACTAGACCGTCCACGAGCAGGTCGGGCACCAGCGTGTCGACAACCTGATTGTCGTAGAGCACCTCAAAACGCTTCTGTTGATCGACGTGGTGTCCACGTTTTCTCAGCTCGATCACGAGGGCATTCTCATAGGCTTTCTCGTCCAAACCCGGTTTCAAGGTATTGAGCACAGTCATGGCGGCACCGACTACCGCGTGGCTTAGTTCTGCGTGGATTAGGTTTTCGGAACTCGCGGGCATTACTCAATGGGCGACGAAAGTTTCTAACTACGGATGGCACCAGTATCACGAATATAGGCAGAGCTTTTATCCGTGTTCATACGTGAAATCCGTGGTCAAAAATGACTTGGTTTCCGTTGGAGGAATTGCCCGCGGCCGAGGGTGCCGGTGAATTTGCCGTCGCGCGCGGCGACCTGGCCCCGAACGGTGACGACGCTGGCGCGGCCTTCCAGCGGCCAGCCTTCGAACGCGCTGTAGTCGACGGCCATGTGCTGGGTCTTCACGGAGATTTTGCCGCGGTAGTGAGGATCGAAGACGACGAGATCCGCGTCCGCACCGAGCTGAATCGTGCCCTTGCGCGGAAAGAGATCGAAGAGCTTCGCGACCTGCGTGCTCGCGACGTTGACGAACGTGTGTAGGTCGATTTTGCCGGCCTTCACGCCGTAGGTATAGAGAAGGTTGATACGCTCTTCGAGGGAGGGGATGCCATTCGGGATTTTGGTGAAATCGTCTTTGCCCATCGGCTTCTGCTGCACGAAATCGAACGGCGCGTGGTCCGTCGCGACCGTTTGCACGAGCCCGTCGCGCAGACCATTCCAGAGGACAGCTTGGTTGCGCTTGTCGCGCAGCGGCGGCGACATCACGAACTTGGCGCCTTCGAAGTCCGGTTTCTCCGCATAGCTTTTGTCGAGGACGAGATACTGGATCAGCGTCTCGATCGCGACGCGGACCCCGCGCTGCCGGGCGGCGAGCGCCGTGCTCAGCGCTTCCTTGCAACTGAGGTGAACGATGTAGGTGGCGGCGCCGGTAAGCTCCGCGAACGTCATCAGATGATGCACGCCCTCCGCTTCGACGGCGGGCGGGCGGCTCTCGTGGTGCTGGGCGGGGTCGGTCTTGCCGGCGGCGAGCAGTTCGCGGCACCGTTCGGCGACGAGCGTTTCATTTTCGCAGTGGGCGGTGACAATCACGCCGAGCTCTTTCGCGAGTTTGAGCGTGCGGTAGAGCTCAGTGTCGTCGACGCCGAACGCGCCCTTGTAGGCGAGGAAGATTTTGAAGGACGAGATGCCGCGCCGCACGATCTCGCGGAGCTGGTGGGCGGTCGTGTCGTCAAACTTGGTCACCCCCATGTGAAACGTGAAATCGCAGGCAGACTTGCCGACCGCCTGAGACATCCAGAGCTCGAACGAGGCGAGCGCATCATCCTTCCGCGCCGGGCAGCACATCTCGATGAGAGTCGTGGTGCCGCCGACGAGCGCGGCGCGCGAGCCGCTCTCGTAGGTATCTTTCGAATACGTGCCCATGAAGGGCAGGTAGATGTGGACGTGCGGGTCGATGAAGCCGGGGAAGACATACTTCCCGGTGGCGTCGATCACCTCAGTGCCGGCGGGCGCCGGGAGGTTCGGGCCGATGGCCGTGATCGTGTCGCCCTCGCAGTAGATATCGGCGACGTAGCGGGAATCGGCGGTGATGATTTCGCCGTTTTTTATCAAGAGGCTCATGGGGGAAAAGCTCCAAGCCCCAACATCCAAGCACCAGAGAAGCTCCGGGCTTCAAAGTTCAAGAGATGCATAGATGGACTAGGTGTTTGCGGGTTGAAGTTTCCCTGGAGCTTGGTGCTTGGTGCTTGGGATTTAGAATTTCTATTTCTTCCAGACATCTCCCACGTCGCCGCCGAACCAGCGGCTGCTGACGACTTTTTGCTGGGTGTAGAACTGGACGCTTTCTTTGCCCTGGATGTGGAGGTCGCCGTAGAAGGAATCATCCCAGCCGGTGAAGGGGAACATCGCCATCGTCGCGGGCACGCCGACGTTGACGCCGACCATGCCCGCTTTCACGCGCATCGTGAACTCGCGCGCGGCGCGGCCGTTGTTCGTGAAAATCGAGGCCCCGTTGCCGAAGGCGGACTTGTTCGCCTGCTCAATGGCGGCGTCGAGATCGTCCATGCGCATGACATTGAGCACAGGGCCGAAGACCTCCTCGCGCGCGAGCGTCATGTTGTTCTGCACGCCGTCGACCACGGTGGCGCCGAGGTAAAAACCTTTCGGCGCGTCGGCGACTTTCACGTTGCGGCCGTCGGCGATGATTTTCGCGCCCTCGGTCTCGCCGGTCGCGAGCAAGCTGAGGACGCGTTCCCGGTGGGCGGCGGTGATGACGGGTCCCATGTCGGGCTGGGCGGCGCGGTCGGTGGGACCGACCTTGATCGCGTTGGCGGCTTTGATCAGATCGGGCAACACGCGCTCTGCGGCAGCGCCGACGGCGATGGCGGTCGACCCGGCCATGCAACGTTCGCCGGCGCAACCGAACGCGGCGGTCGTCAAGTTTTCCACGGTCTTGGCGACGTCGGCATCGGGCATGACGACGATGTAGTTCTTCGCGCCGCCGTTGGCTTGGACGCGCTTGCCGTGTTGTGTGCCGGTTTCCCAGATGTATTTGGCGATCGGAGTCGAGCCGACGAAGGAAATGGCCTTCACCTTCGGGTGTTTGAGCAGGCCGTCGACGACGGGTCGGCCGCCGTGGACGATGTTGAAGACGCCTTTAGGGCAGCCGGCCTGCTCGAGGAGCTGGCCAAGGAGGATGGCGGTCAGTGGGACTTTCTCGCTCGGCTACAGGATGAACGTATTACCGCACGCCAGCGCGGTGGGATACATCCAGAGCGGCACCATCGCCGGAAAGTTAAACGGCGTGATGCCGACGCACACGCCGAGCGGCAGGTTGATGGTATCGCAGTCGACCCCGCGCGCGATGTTGCGGAGCGAGTCGCCGAAGAGGAGCGTGGGAATGCCGCAGGCGTATTCGATATTTTCGACGCCGCGGAAAATCGAGCCGCGGGCTTCGGCGTGCGTCTTGCCGTGTTCCCGCGAGACCGTCTGGCAGAGCTGGTCGAAGTTCGCCTCCACGAGTTGGCGGTAGCGAAAAAAGACGCGCGCGCGCTCGACTGGCGGAGTGTCGCGCCACGCCGGAAACGCGGCGGCGGCGGCTTCGACGGCGGCGTTCACCTCGGCGAGCCCGCCCGCGGGGCATTCCGCGATCACGTCACCGGTGGAGGGATTGAAGACGGGAGTGGTGGCGCCGCCGGGCGTCTGCCATTCGCCGCCGATGTAGTTGGGGCAGGGTGTGAGGGAAGGGTTCATGGAATGAAGGTTACCACGGAGGCACGGAGACACGGAGGTCGAGCCCGTCAGGATTTGAAGAGGTCGCCGTGCGCGATTCGGCGGATGCCGTCTTTGAGAACAGGAACGTTGAAGTTGATCAGGAGGCCCAACGAGAGGGATTGGAGTCTCAAGTAGGTGAGAACTTGAGCGTGATGGACGGGCAGGAGTTCATGCACCGACTTCAGCTCCAGCAGGAGTTGGCCCTCAATGAGGAAGTCGAGTCGGTAGCCGCAAGTGAGCGTGACCGTCTTGTAGCGAAGAGGGGATTCGCACTGACGCTGAAACTTAAGCGAGGCGCCGGACAATTCGTAGGCGAGTGCTTCTTCGTAAGCGGACTCCAGCAATCCAGGGCCGAGCTCGCGGTGCACCTCAATACAGAGACCGATCACGCGATGGACGAGCTCGTTCAAGCGCGTTCTCCGTGCCTCTGTGTCTCCGTGGTGAACTGCCGTTTTCACGCCTTCGACAGCGCGTCCGATTGTTTCACGAATTCGTCGCCGGTCCATTCGGCGTCGTTCTTGACGACCTTGCCGGCGGCGGCGGCTTTCTGGGCGGCTTTGCGCTCGCCCTGACGTTTCACGAGGTCGGCGTGAGTGGTGAAATACGGGAGGCTCTTGCCCCTGAAATCGGCGAGCGTCTCGAACTTGTGCTTGTCCATGAACGCGAGGAGCTGGTCGCACATCGGCTTCACGTGCTCGTAGCCAAATTTCATTACACCGGTGCAAACCTGCACGGTGTCGGAACCGAGCAGGATAAACTGCGCGGCGTCCTCGCCCGTTTCCACGCCGCCGAGGCCGGAGAGCGAGCGATCGGGGAATTCTTTTCGGATCATCGTGGCGAGTTCCATCACCATCCGCAGCGCGATGGGCTTTACGGCGCGGCAAGAGTATCCGCCGGGCGTGGTGTAGCCTTCGACCGTGGGCTCCGGGCGCAGCGTATCCAGATTCACCCCCATCACGCTGCGAATCGTATTGATGGCGCTGAGACCGGTCGCACCACCGCGGAGCGCGGCGCGGCCGGGCTCTTCGATGTGCGTGATGTTGGGCGTCATCTTGGCCCAGAACGGTTTCTTCGCGACCGACTTCACCCAGCCGCACACTTCTTCGAGGATGTCGGGATCCTGCCCCATGGCGGCGCCCATCTTCCGCTCAGGCAGTCCGTGCGGGCACGAGAAGTTGAGTTCAAACGCATCGACGCCTGCCGCCTCGCAGCGCTGGATGATTTCGATCCACGCATCCTTGTTGTATTCTTCCATCACGGACGCGATGAGCGCGCCCTTGGGCTGCGAGTCCTTGCACTTCTTGAACTCGTCGATCCAGAGGTGAAACGGTCGGTCGCTGATCAACTCGATGTTCTCCCAACCGATCACTTCGCCGCTCGCCGCGTGGAGCTTGGCGTAGCGCGGCGTGACGTTGACGACCTTCGACGCGTCGAGGCTGATCGTCTTGGCAATGACGCCGCCCCAGCCTTCGCGGAAAGCGCGATTGATCACGCTGAGGTTGGTGCCCGGCGGACCCGATCCGATGACGAACGGGTTGGGCAGATTCAGGCCGTCGACGGTGGTGGCGAGCGTGGGCATGGTAGGATCGAGTTGAGGTAAACGATGCAGGAGGCGTGCGTGGATCGGGAGATTGTCCCGCGCCGTCGCCATTGGATCGCGCAAGGCCTGCGTAAAATTACGGACAGTTTTGGGGATTGCCTGATTGATTGTGCGAAGCGCCTTCCTACTTTCCAAGCCGCAAAGCAGATTCACGTCGAACCCCTGTTGAACCCGCGTCTTCCCCTTCTCCGCGTCCGCCTGGCAGCGATACGTCGTGCGGTCCCTTCATCGGGAGGGGACGCCCGATGACCATGCTGGATCCTAAGCGGACCGTCGCCGAGCTCAAGGAGCTCCGCCAGCTCACGGGCGATGAAAACGGTGCCCAACGCGTCGCGTTCACGCCGAAGTGGCTGTCGGCCCGCGCGTGGCTGCGCGAGAAACTGCAAGGGCTGCCGGTCGACGTTGCGCCCGATGCCGCGGGAAACCTCTGGGCGACTCTGCGCGGGGAGAGCGAGCGGACGCTCGTGATTGGCGGTCATTTGGACTCGGTGCCGAACGGCGGCTGGCTCGACGGTTGCCTGAACGTGATGGCCGGGGTGGAGATTCTGCGAAGGCTGAATGCGCAGTATCGCGGTCGCCCTCCGGTGACGGTGCGCGTCGTCGACTGGGCCGATGAGGAAGGCGCGCGTTTCGGCAAGAGCTTGTTTGGCTCATCGGCTTGCGCGGGGTCGTTGAACATGGATGAGGCGCGCGGGCTCAAGGACCGCGAGGGCGTGACGCTGCCGGACGCGCTGAAAAATGTCGGGATCGATTTCGAGCGCGTAAAGGAGAGTGGCCGCGAGTTGCGGCATGCGGCGGCGTATATCGAGCTGCACATCGAGCAGGGTCCGGTGTTGCTCGATCTCGACTTGCCGCTCGGAGCGGTGCTCGGGACGTTTGGGGTGGAGCGGCACGCGATTACGTTTCGCGGGCAGGCGGCGCATTCCGGGAGCACGCCGATGAACCGGCGGAAGGATGCGTTCCTCGCCGCAGCCAGGATGAGTCCGGAGATCTATCGCATCGCGGAGCGCAGCGGCGGTGGCGTGTGCACGATCGGTTCGTGCACGACGAAGCCTGGCATCGTCACCAGTGTCGTCGAGGAGTGCCGCATCACGCTTGACCAGCGCCACCTCGATTCCTCCGCGCTGGCGCGGATGTTGACGGATGCACGGGCCGCGAGCGAACAGTTCGCGCGTGAGGGCAGCGTGGGGGTGAAGTGGGAGCGACTGTGGCACATCGAACCGCGGCCGTTTCATCCGGAGCTCATCGAACTCTGCGACGAGGCGATCCAGGAAACCGCGGGGACGGCCCACCGACTGCCGTCGGGACCATTGCATGATGCCGCGGAAATGTGCGGCGCAGGCGTGCCGACGGTAATGATGTTTGTGCAAAGCCTGCATGGCATCAGCCATAACAAGATTGAGGATACGCAAGAGGAGCACCTGGAACTTTGCGTGGCGGCCTTTGACCGGCTTGCGGAAAAAACCATCGCGTGGATCGCTGCGGGCGGAGGGCGACCGTCGGCATGACCCGCGAAATGCTCAGTTTGATCAGCGTGCGGATCCAAGGGGGATTTGCGGTGATATCGGCGACAGTGTGGACGGAGATTGCAGCGGGCGTCGCGATCGTGATTACGCTCATCGGAATGCGGCTTTGCTGGGGCGCGCCTCGCTATCGGATGTCGGTCGAGGAACACGCGAAGGATGGAAAATTGACCGAGGACCAGGCGCGCCGGAGGATCGAGTTCATGCGCTGGTTCGGCCCCGCCGTGACGATCGTCGGATGCGGGCTGCTGGCGTTGGCGGTTTCGCGGATCTTTTAGAGCAGGCGCTCGAGGGCTTTGCAGGCGAGGTCGAGTCCCCGCTCGGCCCGCACGCGCGTTCCAATGGCAGCGGCCGCGGTCGTGGCGCGCGGATCGGCGAGGAGCGCGTGCAGCTCACGCGCGGCTGACTCTGTAGTATAGCGGTCCCGATCGATCCGGCGGCCGGCACCGAGCCGCGTGATCCGCGCCGCATTGTCGAACTGATCATGGGCGAATGGCATGACCAACATGGGTCGGCCCGCGCGCATGGCCTGCGCGGTCGTGCCCACGCCGCCTTGGTGCACGATGGCGGCGGCCCGGGAAAAAACGTGCGTATAGGGCAGGTAGTCGCAGGCCAGAATCGAGGGGGGCAGATCGGGCGGTGGAGGATTTTTGCCGAGCAGCAGCAGCGCGCGACGGCCCAATTTCTGGGCGGCCCGTGCGCTTTGGGCATAAAAATCGCGGGCGACGCTCACGGCCGCCGAGCCGAGAGTGAAGACGATTGGCGGTTCACCGGCCGTGAGGAATTTTTCGACAGCGGGTGGCACCGCGGAGGATTTTTCCGGTTCGTCGTGAAACAGAAATCCGGTCTGCACGGTGTGCGCGGGCCACTCGGTTTGCGGTGGTTGGAGCGCCGCGGAGAACGCCACAAGATTGAGCTGCGGCGAAAACTTCCCCGTGAACAGCGGCGACTCACCCGAGGGTAGACCGAGCTCGCGGCGCAGGGTGCGAAGCTCGCGCCACCACGAATAGGATACGGCGCGCGCGATTCGTTGCACGAAGCGGTTCGCCGCGGGCCCGAGAGCTTGCACTGCGTGCAAGATCGGCGGGCCGGGAAGCAGTGAGTGATCGTGCACGGGCAGAAATGAAACGGGAGAGAGCGCGAGGTAGGCCCAGCGCGCGCGATGGCGAGCGGCGAGTATCGCCGCGACGAATACCAGTTCGCCGGTCACGAGGACGTCGGCGCCGTCGGCCAGCGGCGCGAGGTCGACATACATCTCGCGCACGCGCGGCAGCACGAGTTCCTGCACGAGGTAGCGCGAACCATCATGGCCATCCATCACGCGGCGCACGAGCGCTTCGTCGGATAACGACAAGTCAGGGCGCACCGAAGCAAACGGAACGCCGGCTTGAGCGAGTTTCGCGCGATAGGGTTCGCTCGTGGCGATCACCGCGTCGTGTCCTCGCGTCTGCAACCCGCGCGCCAGCGCGATGGCCGGATGCAAATCGCCGAGCGAGCCATACGTCGCGATAACGATGCGGGACATGGAGGGCGGGGTGGAGCGGCTTGACCTCAAGCCGCTTCAGGATGCGCGAGTGCATCCAGCGGTCGTTCGCTCCCAAACCAGCGGCTTGGGGTCAAGCCGCTCCACCTCGGACCGATGAAATCCATGTCACTCCCCCCGTTTCACCGGTCGTCCTGGTCGCGCGCCGGTGAGCTTCTCGGCTTGGATCACGGCCACGCCGTTCACGATAATGTCGCTGAAGCCCACGGCGTAATGGTGCGGATCGTCGAACGTCGAGGGATCGTTCACTTTCGCGGGATCGAATATCACCACGTCCGCCACGGCGCCGGGTTTCAGCTCGCCGCGATTCTTGAGCCGGAACGATTGGGCGGGCAGTGACGTCATTTTGCGCACGGCGTCTTCGAGCGAGAGGGTTTTCAATTCGCGCACGTAGCGACCGAGCACGCGGGCGTTGTTGCCGTAGCCGCGCGGGTGGGGAACGGCATTGCCGAAGCGTCGCGGGCCCGCGTCGGAGGCGATCATGGTATGAGGCAACGCGAGGAATTTCTGGAGATCGGCTTCATTCATCCCGTGAAAAACCCCCTGCGCGCCGCCGCGCGCCTCGATGTCGAGAATCGTCTCGATCTGATCATCGAGCGTGTCGGCGCCGCGCAGCAGTTTCGCCGCCTGGGGAACGGTCTTGCCGTTGAACCGGGGGTCGGGGCGAAAGCTCGCGATGACCGCATACGTGTAGTCGCCGCGTTTTCCTTTTTCGATCGAGTCCTTCATCTCCGCGACCATGCGCGCTTTCTCCGCGGGATTGGCGAGGCGTTCCTTGTAGCGGGCGGAGCCGCCTTCGCGAAACTCGGCCGCGATGAGCGAGCTGATGCCGGTGCTGGAGGCGGTGTAGGCGTATTGATCGTGGGTGATCGAGAGCCCGCCCGCCCGCGCGCCGTCGAGATACGCGGCAATCTCGTCGGCCCGGCCCCACGCGTTTGGACCGGAGAGCTTGAGGTGGGAAACTTCGGCGGGGATTTTCGCCTCGCGGGCGATTGTCGTGAGTTCATCGAGCGCTTCCCGGATGCGCGTGTTTTCGTAGCGCATGTGGCTGGCGTAGACGCCGCCGTGACTGGAGGCGACCTTCGCGAGCGCAACGATCTCGTCGGTCCTGGCAAACGTGCCCGGCAAGTAGATGAGGCCCGTGCTGAGGCCCACGGCGCCATCGCGCATGCCGCGGTTGACCAGGTCGCACATCTTCGTGAGTTCGTCGGTGGTTGGCGGGCGCGCAAAACTGCCGCCCATCACCTGGCCGCGCACGGTGTTGTGACCGATCAGGGTCGCGACGTTGAGGGCCAGGGTCGTTTTCGTGATGTCCGCGAAGAACGCGCCGACATCGAGCTTCGAACCGCCGCAATTGCCGGTGACGATGGTGGTGACGCCCATGCGCAGGAAGTTTTCGCCCACGGGTAATTCGGTGATGTCCTCCGCGTGCGTGTGCACATCGATGAAGCCCGGCGCGACGACACGACCCGCGGCGTCAATTTCGGTGCGACCCTTGCCTGCAATCACGCCGATTTCCACGATCCGATCCTGGCGGATGGCGACGTCGGCCAGTCGGGACAGGTCGCCCGAACCGTCGATCACCCGCCCGTTCCGAATGACGAGATCGTAATCCTGCGCGTGAAGGGTGCCGCAGCAGACGAGCAGAGTGAGCAACGCAAAGACGGGAGAAGCGGAGCGGAGCATGCGTGCGTGTTTAGCCGGAACGCGCAGAATGAACAGACTGGTTTTTGGGCAGCAGGTGGGAACCGCGCGGCGAGGTTGAACCGGTGCGCCGCTTGCTTCGAGCCGCCGGCAGGGTATCGAGTGAACGCGCGTGCACCGTGGTCACTGATTCCCATAACTCTTCGGACTGGCCGCCAGGCCTGCACCCGGTGCGCGGTTTGATGAGCGTGCCCCACGTGCTCGCGGATGAGTCGGGCGCGGTGCTGCTCGATGCCGGGTTTCCGGGCGACGCGAGCCGTATCCGCCGGGTGATGACGGAGGCCGGGATCGGACCGCGCGACGTGAAAGCGATTTTGCTCACGCACGGGCACATTGACCACGCGGGTAATGTGGCGGAGTTGCGGGCGTGGACGGGCGCACCGGTGTATGCGCATCCGCTGGAGCAGGCGCATATCGACGGCCTGTATCCGTATGCGGGTTTGGCGCGAGTGACGGGCGCACTCGAGGCGTTGGGCCGAGCGGTGACTCGCTATCGGCCCGTGCCGATTGATGTGCCGATCGCAGAGGGCGACGTGCTGCCGTTCTGGGGTGGTCTGCGCGTGCTGCACTTGCCGGGTCATACGATGGGGCACTGCGGTTTTTATTCGGCGCGACACGATCTGCTCTTCAGCGGCGATCTCTGGGTGCGCTTCATGATGCGCACCCAGGCTTCGCCGCGGCTTTTTTCGGACGATGTGTCGCTCGTGCCGGGTAGTTTGCGCAAGGCCCGCTCGGTCGGCGCGCGGTGGGTAGTGCCGGGGCATTACGATGTGGCGAATGCCACGCGACTGCGGCTCCGCTTCGAACAGCTGTGTGACGAGGTCGAGCGTTCGGCGCGGCCGCGCGTCGTTTAGTGAGTGTAGTGCAGCGCAGTGCGGGCCGGGAGTTCGAGAGTCCGAGGCGGAAGTGTCCGAGGTGGGCCGGCCGCTCCGCGGGCGGCTGATTGCGCGCGCGGACGGCAAAGATCTCGCAAAGCCGCGCGCGGAGCGCACGGCCCACCTCGAGGCACCCCTTTGCGACGGCCGCGCGAGGATGCGTTTATGACACCGGGCTTGCTCCAAGTCAGAGGGCGCGTTCGTTTGGCAGCATGCGTAAACTCGTCGGTGCCCTCCTGGTTCTCGGCCTTCTAAATTCTTCTACTCTCGTGCGGCTCGAGGCGCAGGGAGCGCCGGCTCCGGGCGCAGCCGGCGCGTCGGCTAGCCCCGATCTCACGCGTCTGCTGCGGTTTCCCGCGACGAACGGCCGGCAGATCGTTTTCAGTTACGCGGGCCAGCTCTACACGGTGGGGATGGAGGGCGGCACGGCGCGGCGGCTCACGGATGGCCCGGGCTACGCCATCTTCCCGCGTTTCTCGGCGGACGGAAAACAACTCGCGTTCACCGCGCAATACGACGGCAACACCGAGGTCTACGTGATGCCCGCCGAGGGCGGGACGCCGCAGCGGCTCACTTTCAGCGCGACGCTGACGCGCGATGATGTGAGCGATCGGATGGGCCCGAACAATCTCGTGCTCGCGTGGAAAAACACCGCCGCTGAAATTGCGTTTCGCTCTCGGGGGGTGTCGCCGAACGACTTCATCGGTCAAGTCTACACGGTGGGGCTCGATGCCGAGGTGCCGAAGCAGATCCCGGTGCCGCGCGGTGGTTTTCTTTCGTTTTCGCCGGACGACACCAAGATGGCTTACAACCGCATCTTTCGAGAATTCCGCACGTGGAAGCGCTACAAGGGCGGCATGGCCGACGACGTGTGGATCATCGATCTGAAGAACGGCGCGCTCGAAAACATCACCAACCACGAGGCGCAGGACATCATGCCCATGTGGGCGCCGAACCAGCGCGTTTACTTCCTCTCGGAGCGCGACGGTCGGTTTAATTTATTTTCCTACGATCTCGGGTCGAAGCAGACGCGGCAGCACACGACGTTCAAGGATTACGATATCAAGTTTTCTTCGCTCGGGCAGGGCGGGATCGTTTTTGAGCAAGCGGGTTATGTCTGGCATTTCGATTTGGCGACCGAGCGGGCGCGGCAGGTGCCGATCGCGGTGCGCGAGGATCTCGCCGTGGCGCGCGGCGGAGTGACCAACGTATCGAAAAACGTCGCACGCATCCGCCCGTCGCCTGATGGCCGTCGCGCGGTCGTGGTGGCGCGTGGGGAGATTTTCACCGTGCCCGCGAAGAACGGCCCGGTGCGCGCGCTCACCAGCAATCCAGCGGCGCACGAACGCGACGCGGCGTGGTCGCCGGATGGTCGCTGGATCGCCTACATCTCCGATGAAACCGGCGAGAACGAATTGTGGATGCGACCGCAGGACGGGAAGGGCGAGGCGCAGCAGCTCACGAAAAACGCGGACACGTATTATTTCGCACCCGTGTGGTCGCCGGATAGCCGCAAGCTCCTGTGGGGCGATCGCAAGATGCGGCTGCGCTTCATCGACGTCGCATCGAAGACCGTCACGCTCGTGGAAGAGGCCAAGAATTACGAGATCACCGACCGCGAGTGGTCACCCGACAGCCAGTGGATCGTTTACCAATTGCCGGGGCTGAACGGGTCCAACGTGCGCAACGACTACGGGCGCGTGCGCCTTTACTCGCTCGAGCAACAGAAAGCGTTCGATGCGACCAACGGCTGGTTCTCGGAGAACAACGTCGGCTTCAGCGACGACGGAAAATTTCTCACGATCGCCTCGAACCGCGACTTCGCGCCGACCTACGGCAATCTCGAATTCAACCACGTCTATCGCGATCAGGAGCGCGTCCACTTGATTGCGTTGGCCAAGGGCACCGAGTCGCCCCTCAAGGTGAAGAGCGACGAGGTCGATGTCGCCAAAACGGACGAGGATGCCAAACCGGACGACGCCGATGCCGCCGCGCCGGAAACGGATTCGAAACGCGAGCCGAAGGAGCCGAAGCCGCAGCCGGACGTCGGCGTGACGGGTCGCCAGGAATTCACCGCGCAAGTGGACGAGCAGAAAAAGAAACCCACCCCCGATGCGCCCGGGGCTGCGGCGCCGACGCCGGATCGGAAGGCCCCGACCAAGGCAGACCCGAAAGCGAAGGAGGCCGCGAAAAAGAATCCGGCGCCCGGCGAACCGGCGACCAAGCAACCGGCCAAAAAGGACACGGCTAAGAAAGCGCCCGCGAAAGCCGAAGCAACGGCCGCTGCCGACGACGCGAGCGCCGCGCAGAAGAAACTCGGCAAAAAGAAAATACCGGTGGTGAAAGTCGACGTCGACGGCCTGACCGATCGCGTGATCGCGCTGCCGATCGAGCCTTCGAATTACAGCAATATCCGGATGATCGGCGACAAGGTGTATTACACGCGCCTGGGCCGCGACACTGCCGGAGGGGCGGCGGGCGCGCCACGGCGGGCGACGCTCTATGTTTACGATTTCAAGACGAAGAAGGAGACGGAAGTGCTCACTGGCTTGAGCGCGGTCAGCTACACCGCCGACGGGAAAAAAATCCTCATCTCGCAAGGCACGGAGCACGCGATCCTCGACCTCCCCACCGCAAAGGCGGAGATCAAGGAGAAGCTCGATCTCTCGGCCCTCGAGGTGAATCTCGATCGCACGGCGGAGTGGAAACAGATCTTCGACGAGAGCTGGCGGCAGATGCGGGATTATTTCTACGTGACCAACATGCACGGCGTGGACTGGCCCGCGATGCGCACGAAATACGCCGCGCTGCTGCCCCACGTCCGCCACCGCAACGATCTCACCTACGTGATCGGCGAGATGATTTCCGAGCTGAGCGTGGGCCACGCCTACGTCGGCGGCGGCGATCGCGTGAACGAAGCGCCCCGGGTTAAGACCGGGCTGCTCGGCGCGCAGATCTCGCGCGACCCCGTGAGCCGCGCCTATCGCATCGACAAGATTCTGCGCGGCGAGAACTGGCAGGACAAAACCCGCTCACCGCTGACGGAGCTCGGCGTCGACGTGAAGGAGGGCGACTTCATCCTCGCCGTGAATGGCCGGCCGGTGCGCGACCTCCCGAATCTTTACGCCGCGTTGCTCGGCACGGTGGGAAAACAAGTCACGTTGAAAGTAAACGCGCAGCCGAATGACACGGGAGCACGCGAGATCGTGGTGACGCCGATCGCCGACGAGGCGCCGTTGTATTACTACAACTGGGTGCAGGAGATGATCGCGTATGTGGACAAGAAGACCGGCGGCAAAGTTGGCTACGTCCACATTCCGGACATGGGCTCGAATGGATTGAACGAGTTCGTGAAGTATTACTACCCGCAGCTTGGCAAACGCGCCTTGATCGTCGACGACCGCGGCAATGGTGGCGGCAACGTTTCCGGCCAGATTGCGGAGCGGCTGCGACGCGAGTTGGTGGGCGTGAACATTTATCGCGGCAGCACGCCGTTCACGACCCCGGACCAAACGTTTGTGGGCCCGATGGTGTGCCTGTTGAACGAATTTTCCGCCTCGGACGGCGACATTTTTCCGTTTCGCTTTCGCGCGCTGGGCCTTGGAAAATTAATCGGCAAACGTTCGTGGGGCGGAGTGGTCGGCATTCGCGGTTCGCTGCCGTTTGTCGACGGCGGCACGCTGACGCGGCCGGAGTTCACCTTTTATTCCGTGGATGGAAAGCAGTGGATGATCGAAGGCCACGGCGTCGATCCCGACATCGTGGTGGACAACGACCCGTGGCAGGAATTTCACGGCGTGGATCAGCAGCTCGACAAGGCGATCGAGGTCATCCTTGAAGAGCTGAAGACAAAGGAGCGCGCGCTCCCGCCGCCGCCGGCTCCGCCGGTGAAGAATTGAGGCGCGGCCGCCCTCGTTCCCGCACGGCGCGCACGTGCGCTCCGACGGCGCGGCCGATCTCGTCGCGCGAGACGGGCTTGCGCAGGACGGCGCGCGCGCCGGTTTCCTCGAGCGAGCGCTGGCGTTCCGAGTCGACGAATCCGCTGACGACCAGCACCGGCAGATCGGAGCGGAGTCGAAGGAGTTGTTGCATCAGCTCCTGTCCGTCCATCCCCGGCATCGCGAAGTCGGTGACCACGAGATCGAAACTCGAGGGCGCCGCGCTGAAACGCGCGACGGCTTCTTCGGGCCGCGTGCAGCGCGTGACGTGATAACCGAGGCTCTCGATCATCTTTTCGATGGCGAAACCGCTCACGGCGTCATCGTCGACGACCAGGATACGCTCGCCATTACCTCGTGGGGCGATCGGCGCGAGCCGCACGGGCGCGGTGGGTTCAGCCGCGACGGCGGGAAAATACAGCTCGAAGATGGAGCCGGCTCCGACGGCGCTGCAAACGAGGACAGCACCTTCGTGGGATTTCACGATGCCGTGCACGACCGCCAGCCCAAGACCGGTGCCGGTGCCCGTTTCCTTGGTGGTGAAGAAGGGTTCGAAAATGTGATCGAGGGTCGCGGCGTCCATGCCACAGCCGTCGTCCGAGACGCTCAGCCGCACCCAGTGGCCCGGCCGCAAATCGGCATGCGCGGCGGCCTGTGCGGCCGTGAGCGTGCAGGATTCCAGACGCACCACGATGCGGCCGCCGCGCGAGCCCATCGCATGCCACGCGTTGGTGCAGAGGTTGAGCACGACTTGGTGAATCTGGGTGGCGTCGGCGCGCACCGCCGCCGTGTCGGCCGCGATATGCACTTCCAACTCGACCATCGCGGGCAACGTCGAGCGCAGGAGCCGAAGCGCTTCCGCGACGACGGCATGCAGGCGTTGCACGATGCGCTCGCTTTCGTTTTTGCGGCTGAAGGTGAGAATCTGCCGGACCAGTTCGCGCGCGCGTTGGGAGGAGGCGGCGATCCGGTCGAGCCAGGCGTGCACGGGATGATCGCTCGCGAGCTCGAGCCGGGCGAGGTCGACGAAGCCGAAGGTGCCGTTGAGGATATTGTTGAAATCATGCGCGATGCCGCCGGCGAGGGTGCCGAGCGACTCCATTTTGCGGCTCTGCCTCAGCTGCGCGTCGACTTTCTCGCGCTCCTCTTCCGCCCGCTTGAGGCTGGTGACATCCGTGATGGTGCCGACGTAGCCAGCGAGGGTGCCGTCCGGCCGCAACTGCGCGCGGGACTGGCCGACCAACCAGGTAACCGTGCCATCGGGCCGCACGAAACGAAACTCCGCCGCGGACGACTCGCCCACGCGCACCGCCTCCGACCAGGCGGCGGCGACGCGCCCGCGGTCCTCGGGGTGCAGCGCGATTTTCCAGCCATCGCCCAGCGCCTGATCCGAGGTGAGTCCGGCGATCTCGCACCAGCGCCGGTTAACAAAAACCGTCCGGCCCGTTGTATCGGAACTGAAAATACCGACAGGCGATACTTCCGCCAGCACGCGGAAGCGTTCCTCGCTCTCGCGCAGCGCGGCGTCGGCGCGGCGCCGATCCGTGATATCGCGAAAACTCCAGACGCGGCCCGCCGGCCGGCCGCCGAGCAGCTGCGGGTGGGAATAACGCTCGAAGACGCGGCCGTCGTGGCACAAGAGGATGTCGAAGACCTCGTCTTCGGAGCCGGCGTAGAGATCGCGGACACCGACCAGGAAGAGCTCGGGCGCGACGAGTTGATCCAGGACGGTGCGGAGCAGTTCGGCCTCGTCCGCCGGTGCTTCGTCCCCGAGCGGTTCCAGCCGCCACATCTCGGCGAAATTGCGATTGTAGGTTTCGATGCGGCCCTCGGCGTTGACGACCAGGATGCCGTCGGCCGTGGACTCCAAGGTCGCGCGCATCAGCGCGAGCGAACGATCGCGCGCGGCTTCCGACTGTTTGCGCGCAGTGATATCCTGCAGCGTCGCGAGGATGTAAGTCTGGCCCCCGATCGTGACCAGACAGCCGCTGTGCAAGACCGTGAAAGTCTCGCCCGACTTCCGCCGCATCTCGGCTTCGAAGCCGGAGACAATGCCATCGACGCGGAGGCGGCTAAAATACTCTTCCCGCAAGGGCATATCCGCCCAAATCCCGAGCGACAGCGTGGTCTGCCCAAGCGCTTCTGCGCGCGTGAAGCCGAACGCACTCAGCGCGGCGGCGTTGATCTCGACGATCTGGGCGTCGGCCAAACGCACCAGGGCGAGGATGATGGGGCTCTTGTCGAAGACCGCGCGAAACTGCGCTTCGCTTTCTCGCAGGGCGGCGGTGCGCAGCTCGCCCGCGCGCACGGCTTCCTCGTGAATGGCGGCGTTGTGCAACACGAGCGCGGCCATGCGCGCGAGCATGACGCCCTCGCCGATATCGTCCGGCGTGAAAGGCTGGCCGGTCTGCTCGCGGGCGACCCCGAGGACGCCGAGACAATCGGCCCCGCGCATGATGGGAAACGTCGCCGCGGCGTGGATACCGCGCGCGCGGTAGACTTCCCGGCTTTCAGGGTGTTGGTCGTAGTGGTCGGATACGACGGGCGCGCCGGTATCGATCGCACCCCAGGAGAGTGCGGGGGTGGAGCGCGTGATGCGGTCACCCTCGAGATAATCCCGGCTCTTCGAAAACGCGCGGACCACCAAAGCGTCGTCCTCGAGGAGGGAGATTTCCGCATGCGGCGAGCTGAGCAGCGTAGCGGCCCGATCGGCCAACGCGCGCAGCAGATCGTTGACGTTTCGCCGTTCGAGTAATTCCAGCGTCGTCTGGTTGAGCGTGGCCAGAAAGCCGACCTGCCGCCGGAGCGATTCGTCGGCGCGGTGTTTGTCGGTCACATCGAGTATCACGCCATCCCACACCACGGTGCCATCCGCGAGCTCGCGCGGCTGAGTGCGGAAGCTCACCCAGCGAATGGTGCCGTCGACGGCGCGGATGCGGACGTCGTGGTTGAACCGCGTAAGCTGGCGGCGGGAGCGTTCACTGGCTTCGGCGATGCCCGGCTCGTCCTCGGGCACGATGCGGGCGGCGAGCCAGTCGGCGCTGACGGGGATTGGCGGACGCTCACCGAAGATGCGTTCGACGCCGCGCCCGAGATAGGTCAGCATGCCCCGATCGTCGGGTGTGACGGTGTATTGATAGACGACTCCCTCGGGAAAATTCTCGCTGAGGAATTGCATCTGCCGATTCTGCCGGCGGCCTTCGTCGGCAAGGGGAGCCGCGGGCACCGGAGCTGGGACATCGGGAGCAGTTTTCATCCGCGAGCCCGACCCTTACCGAATGTGCGAAGGGTTAAAAGCTTGAACAAGAGCGGTTGCTACGAGGGGCGGTGTGCGGCCGGAACTTGCCCACGGTGCACGCGTGTTCCGTAGTTTGAGGTGGGCCGTGCGCTCCGCGCGCGGCTTCGGGAGGGAACAGTCGACTCGCACAAATCGGCCGCCCGCGGAGCGGACGGCCCACCTCGGATCGCTCACCTCGGAGCGATCCGTGCGGAAACGAAAAAGGCGCCCCTGACAAACGGGGCGCCTTGCCGGGTGGAGAGCGCTTTGGCGGATGCGCCGACTAGCGCTTGCCGTTGAGCAGTTCGTTCACGAGCGAATCGACGGCGTAAACTTTCTTCAGCGACTCGATGATGCCGCGGCAATCGACGCTGATGGCACGCGCGTGTTTGTCCTCGTAGGCGAAATCGAGGACGAGGCTGGGGAGATTGCCGTCGAAGATGATGCCGACGAACTCGCCCGCGGTGTTGACCACCGGGCTGCCGCTGTTGCCGCCAATGATGTCTTCCGTGCTGAGGAAGTTGAAGGGCGTGTTGAGGTCGAGGGCGGATTTCTTGTCGACCCAGCGCTTGGGCATGTCGAAGGGCTCCTTGTTCTTGTGCTCGGCGTTGCGCGCGTAGAGGCCGGCGAAGTTGGTGTAGGGTGCGATCTTTTTGCCGTCTTCTTCGTAGCCCTTCACCGGGCCGTAGCTGAGCCGCAGCGTGAACGTAGCGTCGGGGGCCCGCGTGGGGCCCTCGAGTGCAAAGCGGGCTTTCTCGATCACACCGTGGGCCTGCTGCTTCGTCTCGTCGTGCCCTTCCCATTCCTTGCGCAGCGCGCGGGCGGGGGCGTCGACGAGGCGCGCGAGCTCGATCATCGGATCCTTGGTTGCGGCGACGGCCTTGGCGCCGCCCTCGTAGAGTTGTTTGCGGAAGGCGACGTCGCGCACCTTCGTGCCGTTGATCAACTCGGCGGCGCGCTCGCGGGGAGATTTACCGGCGAGCACTTTTTGCACGAGGGGGTCGTTGAACCCGGCGTTTTCTGCGAAGAGCGTGAGCGCGTCGGTGAGCAGGATGATCTCGAGATCGGCGTAGACGGGTTTCTCGGAGAACAAGGTCTGCTCGAAGGAAGATTTACGGGCCTCGCCGAATTCCTTGAGGCGCTCGCCATTTGGCTTCGGGCGCTCGTCGCCCGCGCGCAGCAGGCTGCGGGCAAAGGCGAACGAATCGCTCATGAACGCGTGGCCGCCCTCGAGCAGGCGGTAGTTTTTGTAGATCTTCGTCTGCGCAGCGACCGCCTGCGCGATCTTGTCGTAGGCGCCGCGGACTTCGGCACCGTTCGGTCGATCGCCGAGTTGCTGCTTGAAGGATTTTTCCTGCGCGGCCTTCGGAGACATGATGGCGGCGGAATAGAGGCCGTTCTGGCGGCCATCGTAGACCTTGCGTGAATTCTGGAAACCGAAGAGGTCGTCCTTGGCGCGGCGCGCGTTCTCCTCGCTGCGGTCACTCCAGTTTTTAAGGAGGACTTCGAGGCGCTTGATGCGCGGGATGACGTAGGGGTATTGCGCGTCGCGCAGGAATTCCAGCTCGGCCATCGTGAACTGGCGATTGGTGCTGCCCGGGTGTCCCGAGACAAACGTCAGTTCGCCTTCCTTGGTGCCGGCCTTGGACCATTTGAGGTGGTGCTGAATTTTCGCGGGCTGGTTGTTCTCGTAGACGCGGAAGAAGGTCACATCGAGGTTGAAGCGGGGAAACTCGAAATTGTCGGGGTCGCCGCCGAAGAACGCGATCTGCTGCTCGGGCGCGAAGACGAGGCGGACGTCGGTGTATTTCTTGAATCGATAAAGGTGATACGCGCCGCCCTGGTAGAGGGTGACGACATCGCTGCGCAGACCGGTCTTGTCGAGCGACTCCTTTTCAATCTCGGCCATGATCTTCCGGCGGGCGGAGGCGGCCGCGTCGCCGGTTGCGCCGGCCGGCACACCGCTGTTGACGCGGCCGGTGACGTCTTCGATCGACTGCAGCACGTTGAGTTCGAGATCGACGCACTTCAATTCGTCGGCGGGCGTCTTCGCCGAGAAGCCGTCGCGCAGGTAGTTGTTCTTCTCGCTGCTCAGCTTCTGAAGGTCATCGGCGGCGACGTGATGGTTGGTGATCACGAGGCCATCGGCAGAAACGAAGGAGCCGGAGCCGCCGCTGTTGAAGCGCACGGACGACTTCATGAGGTGTTCGAGCCAGGCATCGGTGAGGTCGAAGCCGTATTTGGCTTTGATCTGCTCGCGCGGCGGAGCGGAGTAGAGCCACATGCCTTCGTCGGCCCGGCACAGGCCGGCGAGTAAGCTTGCGGCGAAAGCAAACAGCAGAGGGGAACGCAGTTTCATAGAGGGGCGAAAGTGCCCACCGCCGTCGGGAAATCCAGCCGGAAGCGACGAGTGCGGGTGGGCTGCGCTGGGCTTGCGTCGGGACAGCGAGTTTGTTTTTCCGTCCGGGCGGAGCCTCCAGCGGCCTAATTTATGAAGCATTTTCTCCGCGCTGTTTTTGCCAGTGTTTTCTCGTGGCTGATGGCGAACGGCCTGCCTGCCCAGAGCGCGCCGCCGCTGCAATCCTTCGTCACGGATATCGTCGCTGCGCCGCTGAGACCGTCCTCGCTGTCCGCCTTCGAGGCGGGCCCGGCCTTCACCTTGGAAGGCTGGATTTACCTCACGCGGCCTTATCCGCGGAGCTGGATCATGGGTAAGGCCCTGCCGATCGACGGCGGTGCGGGCGGCGCGAGATTGAATTACAGCCTGCAACTCGACGACGCCGGCACGAGCGTGCGATTCATCACCGACACCTACGGCCTCGTCGCGCCCGGCACGTTGCCACTGCGCACGTGGACGCACGTCGCCGTGACACTGGAAAATGGCACCGCGCGCCTCCTCGTGAACGGCGTCGTCGTGGCGACGCGCACCAGCGTCCCCGCCATCCCGGCCGCGCCGACGCTGCCCTTCGGGGTCGGCGCGGCGTTCGATGCCGCGGGCAAACCCGCCTTGGGTGAGCCGACCCATCTGTTCGCGCGGCAGTTCCGCTTTTGGTCCGTGGCGCGCTCGCCGGATCAGATCGCGGCGGCGATGGGCGAGACGATCCCGTCTGCGCGCGCCGGGCTGGTCGCGGCGTGGCCGCTCGACGAGAGTGGCGGCACGACGCTGCGCGATTTGAGCGGGGCCGGCCGCCACCTGACCAAGAGCGATTTCATCGGCGCGATGCGGCGCTCGGTGCTGGAGGGCGGGCCGTTTTTCAGTGGCAGTTTCATCGCCGTGCCGCGCAGCCTCATGCCCGACCCGAGTTCGCTCGAGGTGATCGACTTCGACGGCGACGGCGACCTCGATCTCATCGTCGAGCAGGTGCACGCACCCGTTTTCCCCGCCATTCCGCGCCGCGTGCTGGCGTTTCGCAACAACGGCGGGACCTTCGTCGAAGCCACGGACGCGGTGCTGGGCAACGTCCAGATGGACAATCCGTATCGCTCGTGGGTCGCGGATTTCAATCGCGACGGTCGGCCGGACCTCTTCATCGCGGACACGGGCGCGGATACGGTGGAAGCGCCCGGCGCGCAATCGCGGTTGTTTATCCAATCGGCCGATGGGCGCCTCGTGGACGAAAGTGCGACGCGCCTGCCGCAACGCCGCAGCTACACGCACGACGCGGCGGTTGCCGACGTCGATCGCGACGGCGATCTCGACATCTACATGGTGAACTACGCGTCCGCCGCACACACGCCGCGCCTCTATTTGAACAACGGCAGCGGGTTCTTCAGCGATGCGACCGACCGGCTGCCGGCCAACGTGGCCAACGGCTCCACGGAGAACGGCGGCGGTGCGTTCGTGGATGTGAACGTCGACGGCTGGCCCGACCTGGTGCTGGGCGGCAACTACTACGCGCCGAACGGCGCCAACTCCGCGCGCCCGAATCTCCTGCTGATGAACGACCGCACCGGCCGTTTCGCGCCCGATCCCAGTTTCACGCTCCCGCCGAAACTACACGGTATCGAAGGCGTGACGCCGCGGATCTTCACCGCGGACTTCGACGGCAACGGCGCGCCGGATTTGCTGCTGTCCACCGATCGCGGCGCGGTCGATCCGGGCCTGCAGCTCCTCCTTAACGATGGCACCGGCCGGCTGCGCGACGCTTCGGCGCAACTGAACCTCACGTTTCCGCAGACCGACAACTGGGTGCCGGGCATGCAGATCGTCGACCTGAACCGCGACGGTCGTCCGGACGTAGTCCTGCGCACCAACTCGGACACGTTCAACCATGCGACCTATGCGCGCTCCATTCTGCTCAACAAGGGCGGTGGAGTGTTCGTGGACGCGAGCGAGGCGCTGCTGGCCAACACCGGCTTCGGCATGAGAGTCGGCGACTTCGATCGCGATGGGATGCTCGATCTCGTGCTCCTCTACCAGGAGCGGATCTATGTTTATCGCGGCACGAAGCTCCTCGACCTGGCGCTCTTCGCCGATGTCGCGCCCGTCATCACGACGCAGCCCGCGAGCCAGAGCGTGAGTGTCGGCGCCGCCGTCGAACTCGTTGCCACCGCCGCGGGTGCGCCGCTGCCGACGCTGCAGTGGCGCAAGGATGGCGTGCCGATTTCCGGCGCGACAAACGCGATTTTGTCGCTGCCCGGCGCGACCGTTGCCGATGCCGGCAGCTACACCGTGGTGGCCACCAATGCCGCCGGTTCCGCGACGAGCGCCGCGGCGACGCTCGCTGTCAGTGCCGAGGTCCCTCGCCTCACCAACGTATCCACGCGTGCGCTCGCCGGCACCGGCGAAGCCACGCTGATCGTGGGCTTCAGCATCGCTGGCAGCGGCGAAAAAACGCTGCTCCTCCGTGGAGTGGGTCCGAAGCTCGGCGCCCTCGGAGTCGCGCGCTTCGTCGCCGATCCCGCGCTCGCGCTTTTCTCGGGTCAGACTCAGATCGACCAGAATAACGATTGGAACGTCGCACTCGCGGCCGACTTCATCGCGGTCGGGGCTTTCCCGCTCGATGTCGGCAGCCGCGACGCTGCGATGAAAGTCAGGCTGCGGCCCGGCTCCTACACCATTCACCTGCTGAATCCTGGCGCGCCCGCTGAAGCACTCGTTGAGGTCTACGATCTCTCTCCAGACGCAGGCACGCAGCTCGCCAACCTCTCGTGCCGGCTGAGCCTGGGCGCGGGCGAGACGGTCATTGTCGGGGCCGTCCTCGGCGGCGGCACGCGGCCGCTGCTCGTGCGCAATGTCGGCCCCGGGCTCGCCCAATACGGCGTGGCGCCGGTGCTCGCCGATCCGCGCCTCGAGGTTTTCTCTGGCGCGCGCGTCATCGCCGGCAACGACGACTGGGCGGCCGTGCTCGAGCCCGTCTTCGCGGCGGTGGGTGCGTTTCCGCTCGCGCGTGGAAGTCGCGATGCGGCGGAGCGCATCGTGGCAAGCAGCGGCGGTTACACGATTCACGCAAACGGCACGGGCGCTGGCATCGTGCTCATTGAGCTCTACGCTGCGCCGTAGGGTGGCCCGGGGGTGAGGTGGAGCTACCGGCTCGAACCAGCGGCTTGGGGTCAAGCCGCTCCACCTCGGTGGCGGATGAGATGGTCTGCGACGCCGATCCGACCTCGTCCGCACGCCGGAGTTGAACTTCGGCGTGGTTGGAGCACGGTTCGCTCCTGATCATGCGCGCCGTTCTCCTTTTCGCGGTCGGCCTCGTGGCCTCGTCGTCTCTGTTCGCGGCCCGCGCGCCGGAACCCACGGGCCCGCGCTCCGGGAAATGGGCGCACGAGGTCCCGAAGACTACGCTCGCACCCGATGCACGCGCGGTCTGGGGCCGGCTCGACAACGGGTTTCGCTATGCCCTGCTGCCCCACGCGGGTGTGCCGGGACGCGTGACGCTCCAACTCGTGGTCCTCGCCGGGTCGCTGGACGAACGGCCCGATGAGCTGGGGATCGCTCACTATATAGAGCATCTCGCGTTCGGCGGTTCGAAGAATTTCAAGGCGGAGGACATGGTGTCGCTCTTCCAACGGCTCGGCGTGGAATACGGGAGCGACGTCAACGCGATCACCACGTTTGACCACACGGCGTATCGGCTGGATTTCCGCGAGAACAACGCGGAGCTCCTGCGCGAAGGGCTGCGGCTCTTTCGCGATTTCGGTGACGGCGTGAGTTTCGAGCCGCGCATCATCGAGCAGGAGCGGCGCGTAGTCCTCGCGGAGCTGCGCAACCGCAACACACTCTCGGGCCAGCAGCAGCAGGCCTCGCTGCCCCTGGTGTTTCGCGGACTGCAGTTTCCCCAACGCTCGCCGGGAGGCAGCGAGGCGTTGATCGCCAAGTTCACGCGCGAGCAATTTCTAGGATTTTACCGCCGCAATTATCGGCCCGACTTGATGATATTGGTGGGCGCGGGCGATTTCGAACCCGGGGCGATGGCGGCGCAGGTGCGCGAATTGTTCGGGGATATGGTGCGACCGGCAGAGCCGATTCCGCTGCGCGAAGAGGGCCGGCTGGATGCGCGGGCGCTGCGCGCAGGGGTCTTTCGGATCAGCGGCGTCGGCGCGGCATCGGTCGAGGCCTCGTCGGTGCTGGCATCGGTGCCACGGCCCGATTCGCGGGAAGCTCAGGTGGAGCGGCAGCGCCGCCAATTCGTCATGGATGTGTTTGGCGAACGGATGAAGACGGATGGGAACGGCATCGGTGGTGAAGCGACCTACGACGAGTTGCTGGGCTATGGCGTCGCGATCGCGTCGGTGGGCGTGCCCGCGCAGGCGTGGAAGGAGGGCGTCCTCTCGCTCGATCAGATGGTGCGGTTGACGCTGGAGCGCGGACTGGACCGGGAGGATCTCGAGATCTTGCGGCGGCGGCAGTTGAAAATGGCGACGCACATGCTCGACCAATTGCCGACGGTCGATCCGGGAACGCTCTGCGAAGCGCTCACCGACTCGATCACGGGGCACACCGTGTTCGCGGGGTTCCAGCAACGATTCTCGTGGATGCGCGAGTGGCTGGAGCGTTTCAACGCCGCGGAGGCGCAACGCGTTTTCCGCACGCTGTGGACCCCGGACGCGATGGCGTTTCACGTTTCGGGCGGCCTCGCGGCCGACCTCACAGCCGACAAAGTGCTGGCTGAAGTGCAGAAGGCGCGGCGGAGCGGGATCAGCCACGTGATGCCGCGGCAGCACAAGGACACACCCTTTGTGTTGCCGAAATTTTCCTCGCCGACCGCGGTGGTGGAGCGGCGGGAACTGGCGTCGCTCGACGCCAAGCTGCTCCGTTTCGGCAACAATGTGCGGCTTAATTTCATCTCCAGCCGGCAAGAGCCCGGACTGGCGCATGCGGTGGTGCGCGTGGGGTCGGGGCTGCTCGAGATGCCGGGCAATCGGCCTGCGCTGAAAGAGTTCGGCCTGAACACGCTGCTGGCTAGCGGCGCGGTGCATTTCCGGCCGGAGCAGTTAAACGCGCTGATCGAGGAGCGGTTGCTCCAGTTCAGTTTCGATGTCGGCGATCGGGACGCCTTTTCGTTTCGCGGCATGATGGGGACGGAGCAGCTCGAGACCTTTCTGGGCATCGTGGCGGATTTCCTGCACGCGCCGCAGTTCAACAGCTACGTTTACAAGGAGCAGCGTTTCCATGCGGCCATGGGGCGCGAGTCGTCGAGCCGCGGGATGGGGGACGGGTTGCGCGGGCTGACGGACTATCTGTTCAAGGGTGATGCGCGCTTCACGTGGGGCTCGGCGCTGGACTACGTGTCGATGAGCGTGCTCGACGTGAAACGCTGGATGGAGCCGTCGCTGACGCGTGGATACGTCGAGGTCACCATCGTGGGCGATCTCACGGAAGAGGCGACGGTCGCGGCGATGACGCGGACGCTGGGCGCTTTGACTCCGCGGGCGGAGAAGAAGACCACTGCGAC
>JANPIT010000853.1:0-3500 GCA_031425115.1 Opitutaceae bacterium
CGGGCCGGGGCGGACGAACCGGCGAAGCCGGCCGAGAAGAAACCAGAGGTCACTTTGACCAAAGGTGACTCGTATCCGGCCGGCGCTTACGGCCGGGTGGGCGGGTTGCCGGCGCAGCCCAAAGTGGTGTTGGTGAAGAACGCCACCATTTGGACGAGTGGCGCGGCGGGCACGATCGAGGCGGCTGATCTGCTGGTGGAGAGCGGCAAGATCACGAAGGTGGGCAAAGGGCTCGCGGCGCCGGCCGATGCGCTCGTGATCGATGGGACGGGCAAACACATTTCGGCCGGGCTGATCGATTGTCACTCTCACCTCGCGCTCGACCGCGGCACCAACGAGGGGACGCATTCCGTCACGGTGGAAGTGCGCGTCGGCGATGCGATCGATCCGACGGACATTGGCATTTACCGGGTCCTCGCGGGCGGCGTGACGTCGGCGAACATCCTGCACGGATCGGCCAACGCGATGGGCGGGCAGAACCAGGTGATCAAGATGCGCTGGGGTGCCTCGGCCGAAGAGATGAAGTTTGCGGGCGCGATGCCGGGGGTGAAGTTTGCGCTCGGCGAAAACGTGACGCGGAAAAATGCCTCCACGCTCACCACGCGGTATCCGATCAGCCGGATGGGTGTGCCGGAAATCATGCTCGATACCTTTACGCGGGCGCGCGACTACGAGCGGAGCCTGGCGGATTTCAAGGCGGGTAAATTTGCCGTTTCGCCGCGTCGCGACCTCCGGCTCGAGGCCGCGCTGGAAATTTTGCGCGGCGAGCGGCTCATTCACATCCATTCGTATCGGCAGGACGAGATCCTGGCTTTCATCCGGCTCGCGCAGCAACTGAAGCTATCGGTCGGAACCTTTCAGCATATTTTGGAAGGCTACAAAGTGGCCGACCAGATTGCCGCGATAGGGGCGGGCGGTTCCTGTTTCGCCGACTGGTGGAACTATAAACACGAGGTGCTCGACGCGATTCCCTATGACGGCGCGTTGATGCGGGCGGCGGGCGTCGTAGTTTCGTTCAACTCCGACGACGATGAGCTCGCGCGTCACCTCAACACCGAGGCGGCCAAGGCGGTGAAATACGGCGGCGTGCCGCCGGATGAAGCGCTGAAATTCGTGACCCTCAATCCCGCCAAGCAACTCCGCATCGACGACCGCGTGGGCTCGCTCGAGGCCGGCAAGGATGCGGATTTCGTGATCTGGAGCGCGTCACCACTTTCTACTTACGCCCGACCGGAGCAGACGTGGATCGACGGCCGGCGGTATTTCGATGTGGAGGACGATGCGAAGCTGCGGACGGCAGCGCTCACCGAGCGGGCGGCGCTGGTGCAGAAAATTCTGCCTGAGCGCCAGCGACTGCTCGGCGCAGGTGCCGGCGGCGGAGCGAGCGGTGCGGGGGCCGGAGGGGAGGTGGGCAGCGACGACGGTCCGCCGAAGCCGCCGGTGTTGCTTATGCTCGAGCACCTCGCGCGGTCTCACTCGGCGGAAGGGCGCTCGCTGTATCATGATGGTGGATCCGCGCATAATTGTTCGACGCACCAGGGAGGTGACCGATGAAACCGATTAAGACTATGATCGTTGTAGGGGCGCAGACTTGCTGCGCCCTGCTTGGTGGCACGGCACGTTTACGAAGGGCGCAGCAAGTCTGGGCCCCTACAGCGAAGCCCTATTCGGCCCGTGCGTTTGGATTGTTTCTCGCGCTCGTGTTCTCCGCCTCGCTCGCCCACGCCTCCAATTTGGTGCCGGCCGCGCGGCAGAAGAAGCCGTTGCTGCTCACGGGCGGCATGGTGGTGACCGTCAGCGGAGTGACGCACGACAAAGCCGACGTGCTGATCGTCGACGGCAAGATTGCACAGATCGCTCCGACCATCGCGGCGCCCGCGGGCGCGGACGTGATCGACGTAAAGGGGAAGCGGGTCTACCCCGGTTTTATTGCGGCTCAGACGGTGCTGGGCCTGGTGGAGATTTCGGGTGCGCGCCAAACGGTGGACAGCGCCGAAACCGGCGCGCTCAACCCGAATGCGCGCACGCAAACCGCCTTGAATCCCGACAGCGAATTGCTCCCGGTAGCGCGCGCCAACGGCATCCTCACGGCGCTTTCTGTGCCCGCGGAAAAAGCGAGCGGCGCGGCGCGCGGTCAGTTGATCGCGGGAACGTCCACGTTGATCCGGCTCGATGGCTGGACCTATGAAGACCTGACGTTGCGGGCGGCGGTGGGCATGCACGTTTATTGGCCCGGCATGCGGCTCAACCGCGACTCCAAGAATGCGAAGCTGCTCTCCGCGCAACAGAAGGACGTCGATGGCGAACTACGCACGCTGGACGACGCGTTCACGCTGGCGCGCGGGTATGCGCGATCGAAAGCCGCGGGCCGGGCCGGCTTCGAGACGGATATTCGCTGGGAGGCGATGGTGCCGGTGGTGAAGGGAGAGCAGCGCGTGTTTGTGCATGCGGACGAACAGAAGCAAATTCGCGCGGCGCTGGTGTTCGCCAAGAAACACGACCTGAAAATCGTGCTCGTGGGCGGGCTCGATGCCTGGCGCGTGGCCGCGGAATTGAAGGCGGCCAACGTGCCCGTGATTGTAGGCGGCACGCAGCGGCTGCCGCTGCGGCGCGACGACGATTACGAAGCGCCGTATGCGAATCCCGCACGGCTGCACGCCGCGGGCGTAAAGTTTTGCATCGCGGGCGGACAGAGCGGCGCGAGTGAAGTCGGGAACGAGCGCAACGTGCCCTACTATGCGGCGCGGGCTGCGGCGCACGGACTGCCGCGTGAGGTGGCGTTGCGCGCGGTGACGCTCGGCGCGGCCGAGGTGCTCGGCGTCGAGGCGGAGTTGGGATCGTTGGACGTAGGCAAACGCGCGACGCTCATGGTGACCGATGGCGATCCGTTGGAAATTCCGACGCAGGTCGAACTCGCGTTCATCGACGGTGCGCAGATCGACCTGCGCAGCCGGCACACGCAGCTCTACGAGAAATACCGCGAACGGCTCCGGCGCTTGCAGCCGGCGACGCCGGTGAAACCTGGATCGGAGCAGTGAATCTGGAACTCAGGAAATCAGAAAAAACATGAGACTAGTATCACGCGGGCTGGGACGTTTTCGGACCGTTCCTGAGTTCCTGATTTCCAGATTGGTTGTTTTGCTGAGTGCGCTGGCACTTTCGATTTCATCGGCTCACGCGGCGCTCGCTCCGGCGGAACAAGCTCTGGTGGCGTGGGTGGACGGGAAGCAGGAGGAGATGATCTCGCTGCTCGAGAAGGCGGTGAAGGTCAGCAGCCCGAGTGAAGATCTCGCGGGCGTGCGGGCGATGCACGACGTGTTTGCCGCGGAGTTGGAGGCAATCGGGCTCACGGCGCGGTGGGTGCCGTTGCCGGCTGAATCGAAGCGCGCGGGGCATTTGTTCGCGGAGCGCACGGGGACGAAGGGCAAACGGCTACTGTTGATTGGACATTTGGATACGGTGCTGCCGGGAGGAAAATTTACGCGCGAAGGCGACGTGGG
>JANPIT010000854.1:0-13794 GCA_031425115.1 Opitutaceae bacterium
GTGAAGACGCCGCGGATCGATGCGTTCGCGCGCGAGGGCATGCACCTGCGGGGGATGTTCACGCCGTCGCCGACGTGTTCCCCGGCGCGGCACGCGCTCTACACCGGGCTGTTTCCGGTCCGGTCCGGCGCTTACCCGAACCACACGATGGTCGATCCGACGACGAAGAGCGTCTTCACGCATCTCAACGCGCTCGGCTATCGCACCGCGCTCCTCGGCAAGCAGCACATCCAGCCGAAGGAGTCGTTTCCCTTCGAGAACCTCGGCGGCGATCCTGACGACGCGGCCGCTCTCGGCCGGTTCATGACGCGCGATCCGGCGCAGCCGTGGATGGCGGTGCTGGCGTCGAACGATCCGCACGCTCCGCTCACCCGCGGCCCGAAGCATCTCTACGACCCGGCCAAACTCACGCTGCCGCCGTGGCTCCACGACAATGCGGAGACGCGCGCGACGCTCGCGGCGTATTATGCCGAGATCACGCAGTTCGACACGCAGGTGGGCGCCGCGCTCGACGCGCTCGAACGCGCCGGGCAGGCGGCGAACACGCTCGTGCTGCTGCTGACCGAGCAGGGCGCGCAGATGCCGGGCGGCGGCAAGTGGACGCTCTACGACAACGGCATCCGGGTCTCCGCGTTTGCGCGCTGGCCGGCCCGCATCAAGGCGGGGTCGAACAGTGAGGCGTTGATGCAATACGTCGATGTCCCGCCGACCTTCCTCGCCGCCGCCGGCGCCGATCCCACGAAAACGGCGACCGGCTGTCCGAATCCCGGCGGACTCGGCACGGGCTTCGACGGCCGCAGCTTTCTCGATGTGCTCGTCGGCCAACAGACGCGGCATCGCGACTATGTCTTTGCGCAGGACACCGCCGTGGGCGTTACCGGAAACAAGAATCCGTTTCCGAAACGAGCGGTGCGCGATGCGCGTTACAAATTGATCCGCAATCTCGCGTCGGAAAACGAGTGGTGGATCAACGGCATTCACGGCGGCGAAGTCTTCCAGTCCTGGGTGCGTGACGCCGCGCAGAACCCCGCGCTCGCCGCGCGCGTCCGTGCCCACTCGCATCGTCCGGCCGAGGAACTTTACGATCTGCAGCGCGATCCGCTGGAGATCGAGAACCTCGCGGCTGATCCGGCACATGCCGCGATCAAGGCCAGGCTCGGCGCGGAGCTGGATGCGTGGATGAAGCAGCAGGGCGATCGCGGGCTCGCGACCGAACTCGCCGCGCCGTCCCGTCAGCCGCGAAACGCGGAGCCCGCGGACGGCCCCGCGGCAGGGAAGAAGAACGCCGGAAAGAAAAAGGAAAAATGAACCTCCGAATCTTCACGATCCTGCTGCTCGGCAGCCTCGGTGCGTCGCTCGCATCGCGCGCGGCGACGACGACCACCGCGCGTCCGAACATCATCCTCATTCTCGCCGACGATCTCGGCTGGGCCGACGTCGGATGTTACGGGAACACCTTCAACGAGACGCCAAACCTCGACCGGCTCGCGCGTCAGGGCGTGCGCTTCACGCAATTCTACGCGGGCCCGGTTTGTTCGCCCACCCGCACGAATCTCCAGAGCGGACAGGACCAGGCGCGGTTCGGAATCACTCAGCATATTCCCGGTCACCGGCGGCCGTTCGCGAAGCTCCGCGATCCGGAAGTGCCACGGCAGTTGCCGCTCGAAGTGGAAACCTTTGCGGAGCGGCTCGCGGCGTCTGGTTACGCCACTGGCTATTTCGGGAAGTGGCATCTCGGCGGCGAAGGCTTTGGTGCGGCGCAGCAAGGCTGGCAAACCGCCCTCGAAACGCAGGGCAACACTCAGCCGCCGTCCGTAACCGGCAGCCGCGAAACGCGGCGCTCCGCCGAATTCCTCACCGCCAAGGCGCTCGAGTTCATTGCGGCGAACCAGGCGCGGCCGTTCCTCCTGCAGGTCTCGCACCATGCTGTGCACATCCCGCTCTCGACGACGCCGGAGTTGCTGAAGAAGTATGAAGCGAAACGCCCGATGCCGGGCTACCCCAGCAATCCCGCCTATGCCGGGTTGCTCGAAGAACTGGATCAAAGTGTGGGGCGCATTGCCGACGCGGTGGATCGGGCCGGTCTCGCCGAGAATACGTTGATCCTGTTTCTGTCGGACAATGGCGGCATCGAGCACGAGCAGAGTGGTCGCGTCGTCACGTCGAACCAGCCGCTGCGCGGCGAAAAGGGCACGCTCTACGAAGGCGGCATTCGCATTCCGGCGATCGCGCGCTGGACGGGTCGCGTCCCCGCCGGCCGAGAATCGGCGACGCCGCTCATCACGATGGACGTTTATCCGACGCTGCTCGACCTCGGCGGCGCGCGGCGAGCAGCGGGGCAGCCGCTTGACGGGGTGAGTCTCGCAAAGCTCCTCACCAACCCGGAGGTGAAACTGGACCGCAACACGTTGTATTGGCACTTGCCGCACTATCACCACAGCACGCCCGCGAGCGCGATTCGGCGCGGCGATTTGAAACTGATCGAGTTCTTCGAGAACAACACGGTGGAGCTGTATGATCTCGGCCGCGACCCCGGCGAAAAAAACAACCTCGCGGCACGCGAGCCCCAGCGCGCGCGCGAGCTGCAAACGGCGCTGGCGGCCTGGCGGCGCGACGTCGCCGCGCGCATGCCGGAGCCGAACCCGGATCACGATCCCGCCCGCGCCAGCGAGTTGGGCGGCGGCGGAGGTAACAGAAAGGGCAAATCCGTTAAGAAATAATCCTGCCACCGTCATGACTCGTTATTTCATTCTCCTTCTCGTTGCGGTGGCAGTCGCCGTGTCAGCCAGGGCCGCCGATCGTCCGAACATCATTTTGATGATGGCGGACGATCAGGGCTGGGGCGAGACGGGCTACAATGGGCATCCGCATCTCAAGACGCCGGTCCTCGATGAGATGGCGCGCACGGCGTTGCGGCTCGATCGCTTCTACGCGGCGTCGCCGGTCTGCTCGCCAACTCGCACCAGCGTGCTCACGGGGCGACACGCGAATCGCTCCGGGGCCTTCGCGCCAAATTGGTCGCGTCGCGCGAAATCCGGTCCCCGCGTCGAGCTCTTCGACCTACTCGCGGATCCCAGCGAATCCACGGATATCGCTACGAAACACCCTGACATCGTGCGCCGCATGACCGATCAGCTCCATGCGTGGCAGCGCTCCGTCGAGCGCAGCCTCAGCGGCGCCGACTATTGAGCGCACATTCAATTCTCATGAGACCACACCCCTTGATTTCCAGCATTGTCTGCTCGCTGCTCCTTGCCGCTTCGGCGTTCGCTGCCACCGCAAAGAAGCCGAACATCGTTTTCATCGCGATTGACGATCAGAACGATTGGATTGGTGCCTTTGGCGGTCACCCGATGGCGAAGACGCCAAACATCGACCGGCTCGCAGCGCGCGGCACCGCGTTGCTCAACGCGCAGTGTCAGTCGCCGATCTGCAATCCATCGCGCACCAGCCTCATGCTCAGCCTGCGGCCGACGACCACCGGCATCTACGGACTCGCGCCGTGGTTTCGCACCCTGCCGGAGTGGAAAGATCGCGTGACGCTGCCACAGCATTTTGCCGCGAACGGTTACCGCACGTTCGCTGCCGGAAAGATTTATCACGGCGGCACCGGCGCCCCCGGCGGCGGGGGCGGAGGCAAACAAGGTAAAGGCAAGGGCAAGGCTGACGTTGGAGCCGAGGTGCCGGCGGCGGGGCCGAAGGAGTTCGATGTCACTGGCCCATCGCCAGGCGTGGGCGTGCGCCCGCCCGCGAAGCTCATTGGTGAGACTCCGATGGGGAACAACCCGCTGATGGATTGGGGCGTGTTTCCGCACAAGGACGAGGACAAGGGCGACTACCAGGTGGCGAGCTGGGCAATCGATCAGATCAAGTCGGCGCCGAAGGATCAGCCGTTCTTCCTCGCCGCGGGATTTTTCCTGCCGCATGTGCCGTGCTACGCGTCGCAGAAGTGGTTCGATCTCTACCCCGATGACGACAGCATCCTGCCGAAGATAAAAGCGGACGACCGCGACGATACCCCGCGTTTCTCGTGGTATCTCCACTGGAGCCTGCCCGAGCCGCGGCTGAAGTGGGTTCAGGAAAAAAATCAGTGGCGCAACCTCGTCCGCTCGTATCTCGCCAGCACGAGTTTCGTCGACGCACAGGTGGGTCGCGTCGTCGCCGCCCTTGAGGAAGCCGGCATCGCCGACAACACGATTATCGTCCTGTGGGGCGATCACGGCTGGCATCTCGGGGAGAAAGGCATCACCGGCAAGAACACGCTTTGGGAGGACGGCACGCGCGTGCCGCTGATCTTCGCCGGCCCGGGTGTCACGCGCGGCGGACGTTCCACTCAGCCCGCCGAGTTGCTCGATATCTACCCGACGCTGATCGAGCTTTGCGGACTGCCCGCGCGGCGCGACCTCGAAGGTCTCAGCCTCGTGCCCCAGCTCAAGAACGCGAACACGCGGCGCGAACGCCCCGCCATCACCAGCCACAACCAAGGCAACCATGGCATCCGCAGCGAGCGCTGGCGCTACATCCGCTACGCCGACGGCACGGAGGAACTCTACGACACCAAGAGCGATCCGAACGAATGGACGAACCTCGCCGGGCGACCGGAGCACGCGAGCGTGATCGCCGAGCACAAGCGGTGGCTGCCGAAGATCGATCTTCCCCCGGCGCCGAACAGCGCGAATCGCGTTCTCACCTACGACCGGCGCACAGACGAGGCGATTTGGGAAGGCAAGACGGTCCGCCGCGGCGACCCGATTCCGCAATAATCACCCCACGCAGTCCCCACATGAGAAGCCTCCTCTGCCTTTCTCTCGCGGTGCTTTCCGTCGCGCTCGGGGCGCTCGCCGCGGCCCAGCCGGAACGACCGAACATTGTCGTGTTTCTGGTCGACGACATGGGCGTGATGGACACGTCGCTCCCGTTTCTCACCGACGCTGGCGGCAAGCCCAAACGGTATCCGCTGAACGACTACTACCGCACGCCGAACATGGAGCGCCTCGCGAGCCGCGGCATCCGGTTCAATCAATTTTGCGCGATGAGCGTCTGCTCGCCGACGCGCATTTCGATCCACACCGGCCAGAACGCCGCGCGCCATCGCACGACGAACTGGATTCATCCGGATAACGACAACGCCGGGCCCCAGGGTCCGGCCGAGTGGAACTGGCGCGGGTTGAAAAAAGGCGACGTGACGTTGGCCGGTCTGCTGCGCGACGCGAGTTACCGCACCATCCACGTCGGCAAGGGGCACTTCGGCCCCCGGGCTTTCGAAGGGGCGAATCCGGCCAACCTCGGTTTCGACGTCAACGTGGCGGGTGCCTCCATCGGCGCACCTGGCAGCTACTACGGAACGGAAAATTTCGATCGATCGAAGACCGCGAAGGCCAAGTCGGGACCCGGGGCGGCAAACCACGCCGTCTACGGCTTGGAGAAATATCACGGCCACGAAATCTTCCTGACCGAAGCCCTCACCCTCGAAGCCAACGCGCACATCGGTGACGCCGTTAAGGCCGGCAAGCCATTCTTCCTCAATTTCGCGCACTACGCGGTGCACGCGCCGTTCCATTCGGATCCGCGGTTCGCCGCGAACTACAAGGATTCCGGCAAGCCCGCGAATGCACAGGCCTTCGCCACGCTGATCGAGGGCATGGACAAGTCGCTGGGCGACCTGCTCGATCATCTCGAGACGCTCGGAGTGGCCGAGAATACGCTGATCTTCTTCCTCGGTGACAACGGCTCCGATGCGCCTCTCGGTGACCAACACGAGGTCGCGTGCGCCGCGCCGTTGCGCGGGAAGAAGGGAGCGCACTACGAAGGCGGCATGCGCGTGCCGTTCATCGCGGCCTGGGCGAAACCAAACGCCGCCAACGCCCACCAGAAGCGTCTCCCGATTGCCGCGGGCGCCATCCAAAGCCAGCAGGCCGCGGTGATGGATCTCTTTCCCACGATCCTCGCGCTCGCGAATGCATCCGCGCCCCGCGCTCATGTTGTCGATGGCCGCCGGCTCGACACGCTGCTCGCGGGTCGCCGTGACCCGCAGCGGCCCGAAACCTTTTTGATGCACTACCCGCACGCGCCGCATCGCAGCGAATACTGGACGAGCTATCGCGACGGCGCCTGGAAAGTGATTTATCACTACGTGCCGTCGGCGGTCTCGGGGCAATCGCACTACCAGCTGTTCAATCTGGTCGAGGATCCGTTCGAGCAAAACGATCTCGCCGCCACGCGCCCTGCCGATCTTCGCCGCATGATGCAGGGTCTGATCGCCGGGCTCGAGGCGCACGGCGCGACGTATCCAGTCGGCAAAGACAAGACGCCGCTGAACCCCCGGCTGCCCTGAACGGGCCCGCACTTCATCGCGATGAGGTCCGTTTTTTCCCTGGTCAGCGTCTCGATTGCACTCGTGCAGCAGCTCACCGATCGACTTCGCTCCGGCAAGGGCAAGGACAACGATCTCTCGGCGACTCCCATCCGTTAACCTACGCGCGCTTCCGCCCCGCCATTTACCTTATGAACATCACCCCACGTGCGATTTTATTCCTCCTCGGCGGCCTGGGTTTGCCGCTGGGGTTCGCCATGGCTGCGACAGACGCCACCCGGCCCAACGTCGTCCTGATCGTCGCGGACGACATGGGCTATGCCGACATGGGCACGCAGGGCGCGCGCGGTTTCAAGACGCCGCACCTCGACCGCATGGCGGCCGAGGGCACGCGCTTCACGCAGCATTATGTGGCGCAGGCCGTGTGCACCGCCTCGCGGGCTGCGTTGATGACCGGCGCCTATCCGAACCGCCTCGGAATGCAGGGCGCCTACAACCACACCAGCCGCGACGGCATGCACGAGGACGAGTGGCTCATGCCGGAGATGTTCAAGGAGCGCGGCTATGCCACGATGGGCACCGGCAAATGGCATCTCGGCACGCGCCTGAAGTTTCATCCGCTGCGCCACGGTTTCGATGAGTGGCTCGGCATTCCGTATTCCAACGACAACACGAAGTATCATCCGTCGCTCGCGCCCGAGATGCCGCCGTTGCCGCTCTATGACGGCGAGAAGATCATCGAGCTCGATCCCGATCAATCGCAGTTCACGCAGCGCAGCACGGCACGCGCGATTCAGTTCATCGAGAAAAACGCCGCGCGGCCCTTCTTCGTTTACCTCCCGCACATCATGCCGCACGTGCCGATCTTCGCCTCGGAGAAATTCAAGGGACGGTCGGGCGCCGGTCTTTACGGCGATGTCATGGAGGAACTCGACTCGGCGGTCGGCGACATTCTCGCCGCTCTGAAACGGCTGAAACTCGACGAACGCACGCTCGTCATCTTCATCTCCGACAACGGTCCGTTCCTCTCCTACGGCGAGCATGCCGGTTCGGCGCTGCCACTGCGTGAGGGCAAGCTCACCGTGTTCGAAGGCGGCGTGCGGGTGCCGTGCATCGCACGCTGGCCAAGTCGCGTGCCGGCGGGCCGTGTCTCCAACGTGCCGTTCATGGCGATGGATTGGATGCCGACGTTCACCGAACTCGTCGGCGGGAAAGCGCCGACCCGCAAGACCGACGGAAAATCCGCGAAGTCCCTGCTGCTCGGCGAACCTGGCGCACGCGCCACGCACGAGGCCATGTTCTTCTATTCCGGCACCGCGTTGCAGGCCGTCCGCAGCGGCCCGTGGAAACTACACTTCGCTCACCCGTATATCACCGTCGCCGCCGAACCGGGTCGGGGCGGGAAGCCTTCGAACTTTGGCAAGCTCGCGCCGAACTCCATCACGCAATCGGGCGTGGAGGGCATTGCGAGTCGCCACGGTTACCGCGTCGAGCAGCTCGAGCTGTCGCTCTTCAACATCGAAGACGATCCGAGCGAGACCCGAAACGTTGCGGCGGCCCATCCCGACATCGTGAAGCGGTTGACGGCCGCCGCGGACACCGCCCGCCGCGACCTCGGAGATTCCCTGCAAAAAATGACGGGGAGCGGCCTGCGCAAACCCGGCTTCGACGACTCTGCTTCCGGCCCGTGAAATCGCGGCACCATTTCCTCCTGTTCGCGTTGAACTACGTGGCCGCTTTTGTCGCCGAACCGCAGTTTCTAAATTTCAACCCCTGAGCCTCCATGAAAATTGCCGTTTCATTCCTTTTACTCACGCTCGTTGGCCTCGCGTCATTCGCGGCGACGACCGCCACGGCGGCGCAGCCGAACGTGCTCTTCATCGCCGTCGACGACCTCAATCACTGGGTCGGGCATCTCGGGCGCCATCCTCAGACGAAAACGCCGAACATCGATCGGCTCGCCAAAGCCGGCGTGACGTTTACCAAGGCCTATTGCACCGCGCCGGCCTGCAATCCCTCCCGCGCCTCATTGATGTCGGGACTGCGGCCGAGCACGACGGGCTGCTATGTGAACTCGCAGAATTGGCGGCCCGGCATCAGCGAGGACAAGTTGCTCAACTCACATTTGCTGCGCGCCGGATACCGGGTGTATGGCTCCGGGAAGATCTATCATGGCGCGGACGACCGCGGCGGCGAATGGACGGACTACTTCGTGCCGCCCGGCGGCAACCTGAAACTGGACGCGTCAGCGAAAGACGACGGCGTGGGCGGGATCAAGTTTGGCCCGCTGGCGAACCGCGACGAGGACCTGCCGGATTACCGCGTTGCGACTTATTGCGTGGAGCGGCTCCAGGAAAAAAACGACAAGCCGTTTTTTCTGACGGCCGGTTTTGTGAAACCGCACATGCCGTTCAGCGTGCCGAAGAAATGGTTCGATCTATTCCCGCTGGAATCGATTCAGCTTCCGCCACACCGACCGGATGATCTCGACGATGTGCCACCCGCCGGCCGGCGGATGGCGGGGGCCGACCGAGATCACGCGCAGATCGTGCAATCGGGTCGCTGGAAGGAAGCGGTGCAGGCGTATCTCGCGTCCATCGCCTTTCTCGATGCGCAGGTCGGCCGCGTGCTCGATGGGCTCGAGCGTTCGCCCCACAAGGACAACACGATCGTGGTCTTGTGGAGCGACCACGGCTGGAGCCTCGGCGAGAAATCGCACTGGAGAAAATTTGCCCTGTGGGAGGAACCGACCCGCACCGTTTTCGTATGGAAGGCGCCCGGTGTCACGCCAGCGGGCGTCGCCTGCGGCCGCCCGGTCGACTACACGAGCATCTACCCGACGATCTGCGCGCTCACGGGCGTGCGCGCGCCGGCGCATCTCGACGGCCGCGACATTTCTCCGCTGCTGAAAAATCCGCGGACGGAATGGGATTTTCCCGCGATCACGACGCACGGCTTCAAGAACCATGCAGTCCGCAGCGAGGACTGGCGCTACATCCGCTACGAAAACGGCGACGAGGAACTCTACCACAGCGCGGCGGATCCGTTGGAATACACGAACCTCGCGAACCGACCCGAGCACGCAGCGCGCAAGACCGCGCTTGCGAAATGGCTCCCGAAAACAGATGCGCCTAACCTCCCCGGCGCCGGCGGGGGCGAGGGTGGAGGAAAGAAAGCATCGGAGAAACAAGCGAAAGGAAAAAAATGACACCTGCCACTCTTCCTCTCCCCGGCTCCACTGGTTCGCTCATTCGGACCCTAGCCGTCGTCGTTTCTTTGCTCGGCGGATGGTCGCGCACGGCGGCTGCCGCCGAAACCGGAAAACCAAACATCCTCATCATGGTCGCCGACGATCTCGGTTATGCCGACGTGGGTTTCAACGGCGGCAAGACCATCGCCACCCCCAATCTCGATCGCCTGGCCGCGACGGGCATGAACCTGACGGACTTTCGCGCGTGCCCGATGTGCTCGCCCACGCGTGCGGGGCTGATGACCGGCCGGTGGCCGTTGCGCTTCGGTCTCATGCGCGCCGTGATTCCGCCGTGGTCCAGCTACGGAATCGCCGCGGACGAGACCCTGATGCCGGAGTTGCTCGCCGGTGCCGGCTATGGGCAACGCGGCATCGTCGGCAAGTGGCACCTGGGTCATGCCCGGCGCGAGTTCCTGCCGACGGCCAACGGCTTCACGCGTTTCTACGGCCACTACAACGGCGCGATTGATTACTTCACTCACGCGCGCGACGGCCAAACCGACTGGCACGACGATGATCGCACGGCAAATGAACCCGGTTACGCGACGGATCTGCTGGGCGCGGAAGCGGCGCGTTTCGTGCGCAGCGCGCCCGCCGGCCAGCCGTGGCTGCTCTACGTGCCATTCAATGCGCCGCACAGCCCCTTTCAGGCAAAGGAGGAAGACCTCAAAAAATATCCCCAACTCGAGGGCAACCGCCGCATCTTTTCCGCCATGGTCGATTCGATGGATCAGGCGATCGGAAAAATCCTTGCGGCGGTCGAAGCGCGTCCTGACGCCGCGAATACGCTGGTGCTTTTCTTCAGCGACAACGGCGGCATTCCCAATGTCGGGAGCAGCAACGCACCCTATCGCGGCGCCAAGCTCAGCGTGTATGAGGGCGGCACACGCGTCGCCGCGGCCATGCGCTGGCCCGCCGGGGGCATTGCCGGTGGGAAAAAATTCGACGGCCGGATCGGCTATATCGACGTGTTGCCCACCGTGCTCGCGGCCGCCGGGGCGCCGACGCCCCGGAACCTGGACGGCGTGAATTTCCTCCCGGCATTGCGCGGCTCCGGGTCGTTGCCGGAACGTCCCTGGTTTTCCTATATCCATCAAAGCGAGGACGCACACGCTTCCGTTCATCTCGGCTCATGGAAGCTGGTCGCGCACGGCGATTTCTTCCCGGAGCAACCGGCGACCAAGCCCGTCTTCGAGCTCTACGATCTCAGCAGCGATCCCGCGGAGAAGTCCGACCTCGCGGCGCGTCACCCGGAAAAGGTCGCACAACTGCATCGCCGCCTGCGCGAGTTCGGGACGTGGCAAAAGCCCGGCGTCAGCGCCTACGCCGAAGGTCGCGATGGCTTTGTGCCACCGAAGGACTGGGTCGTCGGAGGGCCGCCCGCATCGGACGAGGGCGCGCCCGCGAAGTCCGGGAAGAAAAAGAAGAACAAAACCGTAAACTGAAACTTTATTTTCCCATGATTCGCTCCTCCCGCTTTTTCGCGGCCGTCCTCACCCTGGTTTGCCTGACTGCGCCCGCCGTCGCCGCGTCGGCGCAGGCGCCGAATATCGTCATGGTCTTTATCGACGACATGGGCTGGGCCGATTTCTCCTGCTTCGGCAACTCGGATGCGAAGACGCCCAACGTCGACCGCCTCGCGGCCGAGGGGATTCGTTACTCCCAGTTCTACGTCAACTCGCCCATCTGCTCGCCCTCACGAACCGCGCTCACGACCGGTCAGTATCCGCATCGCTGGCGCATCACGTCGTTCCTCAACAACCGCGCCGATAACGAGCGCCGCGGCATGGCGCAGTGGCTTGATCCGAAGGCCCCGACGCTGGCGCGATTTCTGAAGCAGGCTGGATACGCGACCGGCCATTTCGGCAAATGGCACATGGGCGGCCAGCGCGACGTCGACGACGCGCCGCCGATCACCGCCTACGGTTTCGACGAGTCGCTCACCAACTTCGAAGGCATGGGCGCGAAGCTGCTTCCGCTCACGCTCAAGCCCGGCGACGAAAAGCCCGGACAGATCTGGCAGGACGCCGAGCGGCTCGGGCAGCCGGTGACGTGGATGCTGCGCTCCAAGCTCACGACCGGTTTCATCGATGCAGCGATTCCGTTCATCGCCAAAGCGGCGCGCGATGGAAAGCCTTTCTACGTCAATCTCTGGCCCGATGATGTGCACAGTCCGTTCTGGCCGCCGGTGGAAAAATGGGCGGACGACAAGCGTGGCCTCTACCTCGCCGTGCTCGAGGAAATGGATCGGCAGTTGGGCAAGTTGTTCGACCACGTTCGCACCACGCCGGCGCTGCGTGACAACACGCTCATCCTCATTTGCTCCGACAATGGACACGAGCCCGGCGCTGGATCGGGCGGGCCGTTCAAAGGCGCGAAGGCCACGCTCTTTGAAGGCGGCATCCGTTCGCCGCTCGTTGTCTGGGGTCCAGGATTTATATCCGCCGCGAAGCGCGGACAACCTAACGACACCTCCGTGTTCTCGGCCTTCGACCTCGTGCCCTCGCTGCTGCGCTTTGCGCAGGCGAAGGCGCCCGCGGGCGTGGCCTTCGACGGCGAGGATATACTCGATACCTTGATGGGTCGCGCAACCGCGAGCCGCCGGGCGCCGTTGTTCTGGCGGCGGCCGCCGGATCGCAAGGCCTCGCCCTACGGCCTGCCGCCCCAACCCGACCTCGCGGTGCGCGAAGGAAACTGGAAGTTGCTCTGTGAATACGACGGATCGCAACCGCAGCTCTACGATCTCTCGCGGGATCGAGGCGAGACAACGAACCACGCCGCGGAACATCCCGAAGTCGTCCGACGACTGACGGCCAGCGTCGTGGCGTGGCACAAATCGATGCCTCCGGACAACGGCCCGGCGATCGGCTTGCAGCCGACGGGAGCGGGAAAGAAGAAAAAAGGTAATTGAACGAACGCGAGTGGCACGCGCGTGCCCGCACCAACCACGGACACTCTATGAAAACCATCCACCACTTGCTCACTCTGGCCGTGTTGTTCGCGGTCGCTCCGCGAGGCGGCAGTCGTTTTCGCGGGTGACCTCGTGCGCATTTAGCTAGCGTGTGGCGGCCAGCAGGGGAAACCCTTTGGGCTTCGTGCTGGCCTGCACAGTTTGGGGATCGAGGTCGAGCCGTTGGATCACTGCGCCAGCGCGATCGGCGGCGGCGTTGAACCAGTCCATAACCCCAATCGTGTTGCTCGCCTCGCGGCTCACAGAAGACGTCGATGTCGCGCCGCTGCCGCTACCGGCGGCGTCGAGCAAGAGGCCGGTGAGCAGGCCGGGCGTTGCCGCGCCTTTCGCCTGCGGGGTCGCGCTGGAACACGCGGCGATGGCATAGACGCCCTGCGCCCGAGACCAGCGTTCGATCGCGGCGCGCAGCGCAAAGCCGGTGGGCGGCGATTTCTCGCCGGCGCGTGCCGGCGAGAGTGAAGAGGCATCGAGCACGAGGACGCGGTTCAGGGCGCGCGCGGCGCCGAGCAGGCCCACGAGTTCGTCGGCGTCCAGGCCGTGCTTCCGGAAGTCATCCTCCGCGCCCGCGGCGCCGAAACGCAGATCCGGGGGAGCGAAATACAGGCGTTCGCCGACCAAGGCGCCGCGGCCGCATACGAGCAGCATCACGGTGTCGTGCGGCTGGCTGAGGTTCGCTACATCCAGCATGGTATCTTGGATGCGAGCCCGCGTGGCATCTTTGCCCAGCACGGTAACGACGTCCACGCGGTCATAAAGCGCGGCACTGCGCCGCTGCAGCAGCGCCGCCAGCGCCTGGGCGTCGGCGATCGGCTGCGGAGATTTCAAGCCGGGCTCGACGGTGTCGCCGAGGCCCACCGCGACGACGAACAGCCGGCCCTTACGGTCGGGACGGTGCGTGCTATTCAGCTCGAGCTCCGCGGGAATTGCTTCCCAGGAACCATCGTCGGACGCCGCGGTGACGCGAAACTGATTGCTGCCGGCGCCGAGATTCACGGGAAACGAAAAGCGCACGATGTCGCCTTCGCGTTTGGCGGTCGGTTCGACGGCGAGGCGCGCGCCATTGTTGAATATTTGCGGCGCGGATACGCCGCCGCCCTTGTCCATGGCCTCGACCCCGATGGCGATCTGCGAATCAGGCGTGGAGCGAACTTTTGGCGAAACGATCTTCAGCACCGGAGGAAGCTTCCGGCCCATCTGCGCCGCGGCCATCGGACGTTCGCCCCGGAAAATCTCCGCGAGCAGACCCGGACGGTAATAGTG
>JANPIT010000855.1:0-9728 GCA_031425115.1 Opitutaceae bacterium
GGACCGGACCGGAAACAGCCCGGTGTAGAGCGCGTGCCGCGCCGGGGAACACGTCGGCGACGGCGTGAACATCCCCCGCAGGTGCATGCCCTCGCGCGCAAGCGCATCGATTCGCGGCGTCTTCACGTCGCGATTGCCCGTCACGCCGAGGTCGCGCCAGTTCAGGTCGTCGGCGATGAGGATGAGAAAGTTCGGCCGCGCCGTTGGTTCGGCGGCGCTAGCCGCGCCGCCAACTATCTCGGCGGCGCCAAGCAATGCGAGGAGCAGAAGGGTCCGGGCTGGCGGTCGCGCGTGTTTCATAAAGAGGTTATTTTCCCACCGGCCGGCTGCGGCCGTCAGCGATGTAGCTGGCGAGTCGCCCCTTCAATTGCTCGGCAACCTGCGGGTGCTGCGCGATCACATCGGTCTTTTCACCAGGATCACGCGCAAGGTCGAAAAGCTGGAACTGCGGCACGGTGGTGTTCGCGAGCTCTTCCTCGACGACCAGGTTGCGCGCGGATTTCGAATCGTGGCGGATCAATTTCCAGTTTCCGGCGCGGAAGCCGAAATTGCCGGCCTGGCCATTATCCTGCTGAATGAGATGCTCACGGCCCTTGGCGCCGCGCGTCCCGAGCAACGCGCCGGACACGTCGAAGCTGTCGAGGCACGCATCCGCCGGCAGTGGTGTGCCGGTCAGCGCCGCCAGGCTCGCCGGGAGGTCGATGGTGCAGACGACCTCGTCGGACACGCCGGGCCGTATCCGGCCTTTCCAGCGGGTGATGAATGGCGTGCGGGTGCCGCCTTCGTAGACGCTGTATTTACCGCCCCGATACGGACCGGCGGCGCGGTGATTGGCGCGTTTCTCGAGTGCGAAATCCTTGTAGCCGTCGTCCATGACCGGGCCGTTGTCCGAGCAGAGCACCACGAGGGTTTTTTCGGCGAGACCGAGTCGGTCCAGCGCCTTCATCAACTCGCCCACGCACCAGTCGAACTGAACGATGGCGTCGGCCCGGTAGCCGAGGCCCGTCGCGCCCTGAAACCGCTCGTGCGGCATCCGCGGCACGTGCAGGTCATGCGAAGCGAAGAAGAGAAAGAACGGCCCGTTGCGATTCTCCTCGATCCACTTGACCGATTTCTCGACCCACTTGTCGGCCAGATCTTCGTCGCGGAAACGCGCCGCGTGTCCGCCGGTGTAGAAGCCGATCCGGCTGATTCCGTTGTGAATGGTGCCGTTGTGCCCGTGCGACCAATCCATCTTCAGCGTGTCACGATGCGTGATTCCGGTCGGGTGATCCTCGCTCGGTTTGCGGTCGCCGACCCAGAGCGGGTCCTTGGGATCGAGGCCGACCACGCGATGGTTTTCGAGGTAAACCTGCGGGACGCGGTCGTTCGTCGTGGGGAGGAGAAAACTATAGTCGAACCCGATCTCGAGTGGGCCGGGCTTGATGTCGCCATTCCAGTTGGGCCCTTCCTCACCGCCGAGTCCGAGATGCCATTTGCCGACGACGGCCGTGCGGTAGCCGGCGTTCTTGGCGAGATCGGCAATCGTCACCGCCTCGTGCGGCACGGTCAGCTTGCCATTCGGCGGCGCGATGCCCGTGCCCTTCCGACGGAAGGCGTAACTGCCGGTGAAAAGCGAATAACGCGTCGGCGTGCACGTCGACGCCGAACAATACCCGCTGGTGAAGCGCACGCCTTCCGCGGCGAGTCGATCGATATGGGGCGTCTTGAACGCGGTCGCTCCGTAAGCGGAAACGTCGCCATAGCCGAGGTCGTCGGCCATGATCACGATGACGTTGGGCTTGTCGGCTGCGAACGCGTGGAAGCCGGCCGTGACCGCGGTGAGGAGGAGGAAGAGGGGTCGAAACATGCTGGGGAAGGGATTGGGTTGGAGGTGATCGAAAATCAATTCCGCTGTCTTTTGAGGGGCGCCTTTGGCGGCCGCGTTGCCGGGTGGCCCATTAGGCCCCTAGGCGTTTGGATCGCCGAGCAATTTGCGGGAAAGCAGCGAGGGGAGGTTCATGGCGGAGATCGCTCAATCGTTCTTCTTTTTCGCGGCGCCCTTCCTGGTTGCCCCAGATTTTTTCGCGACGCGCTCCGGCATGGGCAGTAAAGCGCCGCCGCGGGCGTTCATCTCGCGATCGCTCAAGGCCCGCATCTCCTTCAACGCGCTCGCGTGGGCGGGGTCGGTGGCGAGATTCCGAAGCTGGTCCGGATCGGACTGCAGATCGTGCAGGAATTCGAAGGCGGGTTTTTGGTCGAAATAACGCGCATAGACGTAGCGCTGCCCGCGGACGCCTTCCCACGTCAGCGTCGGCGATAAATCGAGGTGCTCGCAGAAGAAGTGGGTGCGCCAGCCAGACGTCGACTCGTTCCGCATCACCGGCGCCAGGCTCCGCCCCTCGTAAGAGTCCGGAGGCTTGACGCCGGCCCAATCGAGAATCGTCGCGGGCAAATCGACGTTGAGCGCCATCTGGTCGACGACGCGGCCGCGCTGACCTTTCGGCAAACGCGGATCGTAGATCACCAGGGGCACCCGCAGCGACTCCTCGTAGTGCGACCATTTGCCCTGAAAACCGCGGTCACCGAGATAATACCCGTTGTCGGCGCTGTAGACGATGATCGTGTTCTCCGCCAGGCCGGCGGCCTCGAGCGCGGCCACCACCCGGCCGATCGCGCGGTCGATGCCGCTGATCATGCGGTAATACGCGCGGAGGTTCGTCTGATATTTTTCGGGCGTGTCGTAGCTCCAGAAAAAGCGCTCGCGATTGATCGACTGCTTCAGGAACTCCGGATGCCCGTCGTAGATCGCAGGGTCGGCCAGTCGCGGCGGAGGGATTGTGATATCGTCATACATGCCGTCGACTGACTGAGGCCATGGGTAGTGGCCGCTCCCCGGACGCTTGTCGCTATCCTCGGCGTGCGAGGCGTTGAACCAGAGATTCAGGCAGAAAGGTTGGTCCTTGCGCTGCGCCTTGATGAACTCGATTCCGCGGTCGCAGATGAGGTCCGTCTCATGGCGTTTCGTGCCGTCGGGCAGCGTCTTGAAATATGGATTCCGGAAAATGGCTTCGTAGTTGTCGAACTGTGACGCCGGTTCGAAACCGGCCGGGGTCTGCATGTGCCATTTGCCGAAGTAGCCCGTGCGATAACCTGCGGCGCGCAGTTGCAGCGGATACGTCGTGCTCAGCGCCTGTGGCGTGACGACGGGTATCGCGTCGCGCTGCGCGTGCGTGCGCGCCCACTGGCCCGTCAAGACGACTGCCCGGCTCACCCAGCAGACGGAGGTCGTCACAAAGGCATTTCGAAAACGAACGCCCTCCGCCGCCAGCCGGTCGATCACCGGGGTCTTCACCACGGGGTGACCGGCGGAACTCAGCGCATCGTAACGTTGATCGTCGGCGAAAAAGAACACGATATTGGGCCGGCTCGGTTGCGCGGCGAGCGCGACGTGGCCACCCGCCACCAGGAAAAGCATCCACAGGCAGCGAGGTGAATAGCGTCTCACTTGATCGGGCCTTTTTCGAAATCGCTGTCGTTGACCCAGCCGGCCTGCGGTTTTTCGCCGCGCATGAACTTCTCGTAGAAGCCGTCTCCGTTGGTGGGAGTATAGTTGTCGAAGACGTAGCCGCGACCCGCGATGCGCGGATCACCCTGCGCCTTGAGGATCGCCTCCATCCGCTGGCGCAACGCCGCCATGCGCCCGGCGTGCGTGGGATCGACGGCGAGGTTGCGGACGCAATCGCGATCGCTGCGCAGGTCGTAGAGTTCGTCGCCGTGCCGCAGGCCGAAGTTGAGCTGCCAGAAGCGGTCCGCGCGGTTCTGGCGTCCCAGCTCGAGGATGAGCGACTTCGTCGGGCTGCCATCTGTGTCGAGGTAGCCGGTTTCCGGATTCCCCGCGGGCCAGCGCGTCGGCTCGTAGTTGCGCAGGTAGAGATGCTCGGCGGTGACGATGCCGCGGATGGGATATCCCCAATTCTGCGGACGGCCGACGTCGGTGCGCTCCTTGCCGATGAGCGCATGATCGCGGGCCGCCACCACCCGCCCGGCCTTCGCGCTTTCCAGAATCGGGCGCCAGCTCGTGCCCGTGATGGGCATCATGCCACTATCGCTCCACGCGATCCCCGCGTAATCGAGGAGCGTCGGCGCGATGTCAGTGAAATCCACGAAATCCTGAACCTTGCGGCCGGGGTTCTGCACGCCGCGCGGCCAGCGGATCGCCAGCGGAACGTGGTTGGAGTCATGATACGCGTAGCCCTTCGCGCGCGGGAACGGCATCCCGTGGTCGCTGGTGACGATGATGAGCGTATTTTCGAGCAGCCCGCGTTTCTCCAGCTCGGCGAGCATGCGGCCGAGGTGGTTGTCCGTGTGTTCAACCTCGAAGGCGTAATCGAGCATGTCGTGGCGCACCGTCTCGTTGTCAGGCCAGTAGGCGGGGACGCGGTCGATGTCCGACAGTTTTTTCCCGCCCTTGGTGACGCCGACTTGGAACTCATACGCGCGGTGCGGCTCCGTGGAGCCATACCAGAAGCACCACGGGGCGCCCTTCGGCGCAGCGTCGAGGAAGTCGGTGAAGTTCGCCGCGTAGTCGGTGTTGCCCATCGCATTGGCGGGCGGCTCGGCCTTGCGCTGGTCGAAGCGCTTGCCGGTGATCGCGCGCGGCTTGCCGGTGGCGTCGTTGGCGATGCCAGGCCCCCACCCTTTTCCGGTGATGCCCATGTGCCAGCCCTTTTCCACCAGCACCTCGGGCCAACTTTTCAGCTTGGCCGGAAACACGGGCATGTGATTCCCCGCCTCCTCGTTTTGCCAGAGATGGCGCCCGGTGAGGACAATCGCGCGGGAAGGCGCGCACTTGGCCATCGGCGTGTAGGCATTCTCGAACAGCACGCCCTCGCGCGCCACGCGATCGAAGGCGGGCGTCTTGACCCAGCGCGTGCCGTAGGCGCCGGCGTGCAGGCCCCAGTCGTCGGCGATGGCGAAGAGGATGTTGGGCCGGGTGGTGTCCGCCGCGAACGCGGGGCCGCCGAGAAGTGCGACGAGAAGGTTGGCCAGGAAGAATCGTTTCACGGGAGTCATTCCTTTTTCTTCTTCGCACCCTTTTTTCCGGATTCGTTTTCCGAGCCGCCTTGTGCGCGCTCGATGTAGCTCTTGTATTCCCAGCGCTGCTTCCACTCGGCGAGATACGGCTGATACTGCGGCGTGTCATACCACGCCACCGGCTCGGGATCGGGCGGGGAAACTTTTCCGCCGGGATAATCCTGGCCGGAAAAACTCGCGGTCATCGTCGCATCCCATGCGAGCAGCTGTTGCTTCATTCGCGCAAACACCGCGGGCTGCTCCGCGCTCAGGTCGCGCGATTCCCTGGCGTCGGCGACGAGGTCGTAGAGTTCAAATTTCCCGCCGCCCAAGTTGTCCGTGAGCACCTTGTAGCGGTCGTCCACCAGCGCGCGCCTCGCCAGGTAGCGGAAGCCGATGGGCGCGCGGCGCTCGCCGAGTTCGCGCGCGAAGAGCGGCTTCAAGCTCAGCCCGTCGAGCGGCTTGATCATCGCGCTCGCCGGCAGGCCGACGATGTCGGCCACGGTCGGAAACAAATCCATCACGCACGCGGGATAGTTTGTAATGCGCGGCTTGATTGCCGCCGGCCATTCGATGATGCCCGGCACGCGGATACCGCCCTCGAAGACGCTCGCCTTGTGCCCGCGCAGACCGCCGACCGTTTCGGGTGTGATCTCGGGCAGGCCGCCGTTGTCGCTGCAAAAGACGAGCAGCGTGTTTTGCGCGAGGCCGAGGTCGCGGAGTTTCGCGCGAAGCGTGCCGATGCTGCGATCCATCGCCACGAGTTCGCCGTAATGGTTCGCCGAAGCCTCGTTGAGATTCGCGAACGGCGCCTTGTCCGCGGCGAGCGCCTTGAACGGGCTGTGCGGCGTGCCATACCAGATCACGGCGAACATCGACTTCCCGCCCGCCTTGTGCTTCCCGAGGAACTTCACCGCCTCGTCCACCGCGACCTCCGAGGAGTCGCCCTTCATCTGCTCGAACTTCCCCGCGCGACTCATCAGCGGATCCACGTCGTAGAAGTTCGACACGGACACCCACTCGTCGAAACCGAACTTGCCCGGCGCATGCGGGTCGTCGGCGAAGATCGGCGCGCCCGGCCCACGATGGCCGTTGAGATGCCACTTGCCGAAATGCCCGGTGACATAGCCCGCGCCCTTCAGCGCCTGCGCGATGGTCTTCTCCTGCGTGCGCAGGGCGTAGCCGTGCGAGAGCACGCCCGCGCGCTCGTGCGAGCGGCCCGTGAGCACGGAGGCGCGCGTCGGCGAGCACACCGGTCCGCCCGCGTAGAAACGCTCGAAGCGGAGGCCGTTCGCCGCCATCGCGTCGAGATGGGGTGTCTTGAGGACAGGATGACCGCGGTAACCGGTCTGGCCCCAACCCATGTCGTCGGCCATGACGAAGATGATGTGGGGCTTGTCGGCGGCGAAGACGTGGCCGCACGCGAATGCGAGGGATGCGAGCAGGGCTGAGCCACGCCAGACCTGCAGCGGGAGCAGCGTCAGGAAGATGCATCGGGCGATTGTCATGTTGTTAAAGGTTCGAAAAGGATTCCGATAAACGTGGCTTGGAGTTTTTGAGCACGCCTCACGCGCCTGGTTTCTTCCACACCGGTCGTGCGGCGGCTTCGATGGCGGCGTCCTGCGCGAGCATGCGCTGGCGGAGTCGCTCGACGATGTCCGGCTTCGCGGCGGCGCGGTTGTCTTTTTCGCCGAGGTCGTCCGCGAGATTGAAGAGCATCACCTCCGGTTTGGCGGAAGGATCCGGCTGGCCCTGGCGTTCCGGTTGCTTCACCAGCAGCTTCCAATCGCCTTCGCGGATGCCTTCGAGCCGGCCGTTTCGGTTGTAGTAAAGGAACTCGTGGCGCGGGGACCTGACGTCGCTGGTCAGCAGCGGGGAGATGTCCACGCCGTCGATGGCTCGGCCCGCCGGGAGAGATGTGCCCGTGAGCGCGGCGATGGTGGGAAGCAGGTCGATGGTGGAGGCGAGCGCGTTGGTCGCGGTGCCTGCCGGGATGCGGCCGGGCGCCCACATGATGCAGGGCACGCGTTGCCCACCCTCGAAGGTGCTCATCTTCCCATCGCGCAGCGGGCCGGCGGAGCCGCCGTGGTGCTTGAAGGGTAGCCAAGGGCCGTTGTCGGTGGTGAAGATGACATAGGTGTTCTTCGCGAGATCGAGTTCGCGGAGAGTGGCGAAGACGCGGCCGACCTCGGTGTCGAGGTGCTCGATGGTATTGATGTAGGCGCGCTTTGGATCGGGGTCGCGGACATCGTCGGGCACGTAGAGCGGGATGTGCGGCATCGAATAGGGCAGATAGAGGAAGAAGGGGCGCTTTTGGTTTTCCTTGATGAAGGCGACGCCTCGGTCCGTGCAGCGGCGGGTGATGGTGCGCTGGTCCACCGGGAGCGCGACGATGGTCTCATTCTCCAGCAGCGGCGTTTTCCATTTCGTGAGGCTCGACGCCGGGTCCGCCCAAAGGTCATCCATGCCGTCGGCACCGCCCTTGGGCTTACCTTTGTTGTCGGGATGGTTCATGTCGTTCGAGTAAGGGATGCCGAAGTAGGTATCGAAACCTTGCGAAGTCGGCAGCACCTCGGAGTGGTGGCCGAGGTGCCATTTGCCGAAGCAGGCGGTGGCGTAGCCCTGCTGCTTCAAGTGGTCGGCGATGGTGTGCTCGGCCGGATTCAAGCCGGTGGTCGAAGTCGGGAATAGCACGCCCTGGTGCATGCCCACGCGTTTCGGATAGCTGCCGGTGAGCAGGGCAGCCCGTGACGGCGAGCAGACGGACGAGGCGGAAAGGAAGCTGGTAAACCGGCGTCCCTCCGTGGCCAGCCGGTCGAGGTGAGGCGTGCGGATGGTGGTGGAGCCAAAACTGCCGAGGTCGCCGTAGCCCTGATCATCCGTGAAGATGAGGATGAAGTTGGGTTTGGCTTCGGCTGGCTTTGCTGGCGCTCCGGCGGCGGGCAGCGCGGGCAGCGGCGCGAGCAGCAAGGCGGCGAGGATTGTGAGGGTGGTTTTCATTTTGGTTCTCCCAGGTGCGGCGCGGCGTCCGGGGCTTGCGCCTGCAGCTCGCGCTCGAATGGCCGGTCCAGTGCCGCCCGACGCGCGTTGGCGAATGGGTCGAGCGCCTTCTGGAGTTTCTCCCGCGCGGCGTGCCTTTCTCCCCGCGCCACTGCGGGAGGAAGCTCACGCCGTCCACGGCGGCCGGAACCTTGCCGCCCGCCTCCTCGCAGAGTGTGGGCGGAGCGGCGACGGCGTGGTGATTTCATGAGTTTGCGAGCGAATTGAAACTTACCTCCACTGCCCCGGCGCGTCGGTCCATTTCGTGAGCACCTGCCGCTGGGTCACGGGCCACCAATCCTGGAGGCGCGCGGCAAGACGCGCGACGACTTCGGGATTCTTCGCGGCGAGGTTGTTGTCCTCGTGCGGGTCGGCCAGCAGATCGAAGAGTTGCGGTCGCTTCTCCGTGCGCGGATGGGTGCTGGCGTAGCGATCCAGCGTGCCATCGTAGGTGAGCAAGAGCTTCCACCTGCCTTCAACGATCCAGCGATACAGCAGCGTGTCCTCGGGCCGGTCGATGTTTGCCACGTCGTGCGCGAAAGTTTCGCCGAAGACTTCCTTGCGCGGCGTGGGCTGGCCGGACTTGAGGAGGGGGAGCAGGTTGAGGCCGGGAAGATTTTTCGGGAGCGTTGCCCCGGCCGCAGCGAGCGCGGTCGGAACGATGTCCACGCTGGAGCACAGTTGTTCGCCGCGGTTGCCGGGCTGGATGACGCCGGGCCAGCTGAACTGGATCGGCTGGCGCGTGCCGCCTTCGTTGGCCGACTGCTTCGAGCGGGGCGCGAAACCGGCGCCGTCGGGCTGCTGGATCCAGCCGTTGTCGGCCACGTAGACGACGAGCGTGTCCTTCGTCAGCCCCTTCGCGTCGAGCTTGTCGAGCAGTTGCCCGCACGTCTCGTCGAACCACTCGACCATCGCGTAGTAGCGCGCGAGGTGATCGGACGCGATGCCCTTGGCCTTGTATTTTTGAAAGAGGCGGTCCGGCGGCGTGTGCGGCGTGTGGGGCAGGAACGGCGCATACCAAAGGAAGAACGGCTTCTTCTCCGTGACCGCGTGGTCAATGAAGTCGAACACCGGTGCCATCCCCTCACGCCCGATCTTCAAGCCGTCGTCGCCGTGGCGGCCGCCGGGCTGCGGGAAGCCACGCGTCATCGCGTGCGTGAATCCGGCGCGCTTGGGATCGCCTTCCCACCACTTGCCGGACTGGTGGCTGAGGTAGCCCTGCTCGCCGAGCAGCTTCGTGATGGACGGCTGCTCGTAAAACTTGCCGATGAGTTTCGCGCGCAGAGCGTCGTAGGCGGCAGAGTCGCCGGCCTTGGCCTTGCCTTTTCCTTTCACCTTGGCCTCGCCCTTTGCTTTCGCGTCCGCGGGAGCGTCCGCCGCCGGCAGCGGCGACGGATCGTTGCCGGTGATCTTGCTTTGGTGCGCGTAAAGGCCGGTGGCAAACGTAGCGAGCGCCGGCCGGCACAGTGCCGTCGGCACATAGCCGCGAGAAAACAGCGCGCTGCGGGCCGCGAGCTTGTCGAGGCTCGGCGTCTCGATTTGCTTATGGCCCATGAAGCCGTAATCGGTCCACGCATGGTCATCGGAGATGATGAACACGATGTTGGGTTTATCGGCGGCGGGGAGCTGGCAGA
>JANPIT010000856.1:0-17759 GCA_031425115.1 Opitutaceae bacterium
TTCCCTTTTAGTGCGGGGGGCCCCCTTTGGGCGCGGGGGCGGGGGGGGCCCCCCCCGCCCTACCCTACTCCGCGGCGCTTTCCGCCTTTCTGCCCCGCGGTGGCCACCGCTCTACAATTTCTTCCGCACCCGCGCCCCATCCGGCGGCGGCACCGTCCGCTTCCGACCATCCAGTTCCTCCAACGCGGGTGGGTTCGTCCCTTCCGGTCGTTCCGGTCCCGCGGGAATAATAGCCGGCCGCCGAATCGGAAATTTCGTTTCCGTCCCGAGATAAAACCCCGGGTGCGGCGGCTGGTTGTAAGCCACATTCTGCCACGCCAACCCGAGGCGATACACCGGATCCTGCGCGAGTGTCACCATGCGGTGTTCCGTCGGAATCGTCGTGGTGTAGATGCGCAACGCGGTGTGATCCGTCGTGCCGACGATGATCTCCTCGCGCCAATCACCGAAAAGATCCCCGCTCAAATTCGGCGTGCCTTTCGCGCCGCCGCCCCGCACGCCCGCCGGGGTCAGCAGCGGCGTCTCGACCTGTTTTTCCCAGTCCCATTTTGTCACGCGTCCGCCCGTCAGCAGTTCGCGCAACAAATCGCCGTCCCACCAAATGGTGTGCGCGTTCGAGCGCGGCGCGGGGCCGATCGCCTGGCCCTGCCACGTGTGCAACCCGAGCCGGTTGCTCCACGCCTCGTAACCGGCATGACGCGGATCGATGTCCGCCGCGACCGCGCGCTCCACATCCACGCCCGGGAGTGCGCTCCAAATGATCCGCCCATCGCCTGCCTCGAAGGCCGCCACGCCCGGCGTGCCGAAACGGGTCGTCGCGTTCTCATTTTCGTGCGCCCCGAACACCTGCAGCGTCGTCGGCCTCGCCGGGTCGAACACGCCCAGATGGATCGCGTCGCCGTGGCGCAGCCCGGTCGAGTAAAGCCCCTTGCCGTTGTCGTCCACGACCATCGAGTGATAGACGATTTCGTCGCGGCCGTCGCCGTCGACATCCGCCACGCTCACGTGATGTCCGCCCTGGCCCGAATACGGGTGCTCCCCGTTTTTCGTATCGAACACCCACCGCTGTTTCAATTCACCGTCCCGCCAATCCCACGCGACCAGCACCGTGCGGCCATAGTAGCCGCGACACATCACGACACTCGGGCGCACGCCGTCGAGGTAGGCCACGCACGCGAGAAACCGCGCGTTGCGGTTGCCGCCGCGATCGTTTCCGCCGTTGCCACCAATTCCGCCCCAGCCATCCGCGGGAGTGCGGTCCGGCACATAAGGCTTGGTCGCCAGCTCGCGGCCCGTCCGTCCGTCGAAAATCGTGAAAAACTCCGGCCCATCTTCAACCCGTCCGTCCTCCCGGGCCCAGCGCGCGCTCCCGTCGCCCAGCACCTTTCCCGTGCCATCGACGGTCCCGTCGGCCGTCTTCACCGCAATCTCCGCCCGGCCGTCTCCATCAAGATCATACACCATGAACTGCGTGTAATGCTCCCCTTCACGCACGTTCGGTCCGAGCTGGATCGACCAAAGCATCGTGCCGTCGAATTTATACGCCTGGAGCTGCGTGTTGCCTGTCGCCCCCGCGAACGAGTTGTCGCGCGGCGTCTGCTGGATCTTGACCACCACCTCGTATTCTCCATCGCCATCGAGATCGCCGATCGACGCGTCACCCAGCGTATAGCGCGGCGTCGCCTGGGGGAGCGACATCGGCACCTCGATGTAACCGCGCGGCTCGGGGTCCGCCGGCACCTGATTGAGAAAATCGGCGCTCGGCGGCCCCTCGACGCCGTTGATGATTGGACGCACCACGTAACGATGCGCGCGCCCTGCATTCGCCGTATCGATCAGCGACGTCACCCCGCGCAACGGCTGCGGATTCACCGGCTTCGCGGAGTTGTGGTGGGTGCAGTAGACGTTGAACGCCACATCCTCCGGATCGGTCGCGAGCAGGCGCCAACCCACCCAGACTTTTCCCGTTTCAAACGGCACCGCAACGACGCCGCGACCGAGTCGCTCCATCTGCCGCGGTTGCGTGACGGGGTTGCGCTTCGACCACGCGACATACTCCGGATCTTCCGGCCCCGCATATTTCGCCCCCGGCGGAAGTTGTTCGGTGGGCAGAAACTCCGTGGCCGCAGGCGGCGTCTGCGCGCCAGCCACCCACGACGACATCGCCAAAAGAAACACACCAACCCGATTCGACCAAAAGGAAATCATGCAGCGCGGGGTTGAGCCCACGCCATGCGGTGCCGCCTTCGCGCGCGAGCAGATATTTTTCAGACACTCCGCTGCGTGGTGCCGGGTTGCGCCCGCCGCCATTCCCCGTCATATCATCCACGTCCTCATGACCGCTTCGTTCGCCCGATTCCTTGGAGGTTTTCTACTGCTCTCGCTGCCCCTTGGTGCGCAAGGGCCAGGGAACGCCCCGGCGCGTCTTGCGGCAGCGCGCACGCTCGCCGATTCCGTCCTGGCGACGATTCACGGTGCCGTTGCGCCCGCTGGCTTCGACCCTCGCTCGAATGAAGCCGAACGCTCCAGCCTCGGCGTCAATCTGGCGGACTACGCCACCAATCCAGGAACAACGCCCGCAGAGTTCGAGAACTTCATCGAGGCGGCACGGCGAATTCTCGCGGGCGAACCCGCCACGAAGCAGGCGCCGGACGCGACCAGCGCCTGGCTGGACGACGCTGCGACCACGATCCTCGCCGCCGTGCGCGCGCAAGAAACAGCGACCACGGCTGCGCCCGACACCACGCTCGCAGCCGAGCTCACCCCATTGCGCGCGCGCGCGTTGATCGCCCGCTATCACGCCCGCCGCGCCCTGGCCGCGGTGCACTCTAATCTCTTCAAGCGCGGTCTCCGTCTTGCCGAGCTGGTCGCCGCGACCTACGGGGAACGGGATGCCGTCGTCGTTTGGCGCGAGCTCATCGCAACCTGCGGCGCGCACCCCCTCGCCCCGCACTGGCGCGCCGAATTGAAGAAACTGGAGTGGAGTCTCAAGGAGCTCGAGGACCAGTGTTGCCCTCCTGACGAATCGATCTTGAAGGAAACGGTGTGGACGCCGCTCGGAGGCACCGCGGCACGCCCCCGTTAAACAAATCGCCCCCGGCGCGGCGCTTGCCAGCGACCACCTGCTCCCGCGATTCCCTAACTTCCTCCCGCCAAAGTCGTCCAACCCCGCATGAGCACCACTCGCGCCCTCACCCGTGCCGGCTTCGCGCTGGGCCTCGCGTGCGCGGCCTTGTTCATCTGGCTGTGGCAGAAGGACTCCGTGCGCTCCGCCCCGCCCGCAGCCACTCCCATCGCTGCGACGCCCCGCGTCGCTCCCGCCGATTTTTCCGACACGCTCAATACTGCCTTCCTCGACGACACCGTTACGTTCCTGATCGCCGCCCTCCAGCGCGCCATGGCCCGCGGCGAGGCGCGCCCGCGCGAGGCCGTTCTCACCTTCAAGGACGATGCCGCCCAGCGCCGCTTTCTGGCGCGCGCACGCCTCACCGGCCTTGCCATCGTCGGTCAACTCGACCCGTTGCGCGCCGTGCGGGTGCGCTTCGATTCCTTTGGCGATCTCGCGAACGAGCTCCGCGGCCACGCGGACGATCACGAGGCCGTCGCGGGGAACAATCTCGTGACGATTCCGAGCGCGCCCTCGAAACAGGAGCGCGCCGCGGTCGATCAAGTTCCCTTCGGCAACGACACGCTCGCCTTCCTTGGCGCCGACACCGACCGCAGCGCCTGGGGCCGCGGCACTACCATCGCCATCCTCGACACCGGTGTAGCGCCCGACGCCACCTTCGGCGCCGGCCGGCTCAATACCCTCGATATCGGCCTCGGCACCGCGCCGGGCAACGGCCGCAATGACGGCCACGGCACCGGCGTTGCCGCCCTCGCCGCGGGCGGCTCTCCCGACGCCCCAGGCGTCTCGCCCGCCGCAAACATTCTCAGTATCCGCGTCACGGATGCGAACGGCACCAGCGATCTCTTCACCATCTCCCAGGCCATCGTCGCCGCGGTCGATGCCGGCGCCAAGATCATCAACATCAGCCTCGGCGGGCACTCGACCGGCGCGGTGCTCGACGCCGCGATCGGCTACGCCACGCAGGCGGGCGCGCTGATCGTCGCCGCCGCCGGCAACGACCAGGCCGCGCAACTCGCCTGGCCCGCCGCCGATGCGCGGGTCGTTTCCGTCGGCGCCGTCGACAAGGCGGAGCAGCAGGTTTTCTTCTCCAACTCCGGCGCCCAGCTCCAACTCGCCGCGCCCGGCTACGGCGTGCAGACCGCGTGGCTGGACGGTCAGCGCGTCACTGTCGACGGCACCTCGGCGAGCGCCCCGCTCGTTGCCGGTGCCATCGCCGCGCTCATCTCCCGCAACCCTTACCTCACGCCGGCGCAAGCCGCCCAACTCCTCACCCGCACCGCCAACGACGCCGGTCAGCCCGGCGCGGACACCGCCTTCGGCCGCGGTATCATAAATTTGGGCACAGCGATGAACAGCAGCAACACCGCCTACGTCGACACGGCGATTGCCAGCCATTTCTACGACGCGGAGCAGGCGCAAATGCAGTTCGTCGTGCAGAACCGCAGTGGCCGCGCGGTGAGCGGCATGACCCTGAACGTCACCGTCGGCACCAGCACGACAAACACCGCTGTGCCGAGTCTCGCCGCCGGCCAAACCTACATTGCCAAAGTGCCCGTGAGCGACATCGCCTTGCGCGCCAGCGGCAGCCTGACGTTCACGACTCAACTCACCAACCCCGTCGGCGCCGTCGATCAAGTCCCGCTGAACAACAAACGCTCGAGCGTCCTCTCCGTCCCAAAGCCGTAGACATTCCGTGTAGTCCCTGTGTTCCGTGGGCAACCCTTCCGAGTGATTGGTTCAGAAGGTATCCGACTGCCGCCCCCTTCATTTCGTGTAGTTCGTGTGTTTCGTGGTTTCTCTCTGTCCCGCGCGTCATCGCGCCTTCCGCAGCGTCCGCCCCTCGTTCCACTGCCCTTCCACCAACTCGACTTTCGGCGAGCGCGGCATGCCGAAATCCCGCAGCAGCATTCGGCCGAGCAACATTTCCGTCGCGACCGCACCCAACGCCGCCGGATCCTGACAAATCCCCGCGTAGCGCCCGCGATCTGGCACCTTGTCGAGGAGCGCCACGCCAAGGTCGCGCGGCACGCGAATCTTCTCGCGGGCGAGCCACGCCATCATGGCCCGCACGTAGTCTTCATTTTGATGCAACACGACCGCGTCCGGCCGATGCGTTCTCAACCAGCGCGCGAAACCCGCCTCATCCCACGTCTCCGCGCGCAACACCGGGACGCCCGGCGCGGCAAATTTGCGCTCTTGATGACTGAGAAACGCGGCCGAATAGAGGTGATCGGTGCGCCGATCACCCGAAACGAGGATGGCGAGACCCGGCCGCTGATATCCGCGCCTGATCAACTGCTCGAAGAGCGTCCGCGCGTCCGCCGTGAAGTGACTCAGCACACGGTGAAGCCGATCTGGAATACTCGCTGCGTGCGTCACCACCGCAAATTTTCCCAAAGCCGCAGGCAACCGCTCTTCCGGATCGAGGCTCCCCAGGCAGAACAAACCGCGAATGCCACGCGCCTCGAGAATCGCACGGAGCCGCGCCGGCGTCAGGCCCGGCCGCTTCACCCAAAAATCCTCCAGCTTGTAACCATGCGCCGCGGCCCGCAGACGCGCGCCTTCCACGACCCGCGCCAGGTGTTGATACGCCGGCCGCTCGATCCAGGGCCTCTCTTCAGGGAAGAGCGAAATCACCCCGATCGTCGCCTGATAGGCCGGCGCCTGCGATTGCCGCACCTCGCTCATCAGCTCCGCGAGCCGGGCGTTGGGCACATGCCCTGCCGCTGCCGCCGCGCGGCGCACCGCCGTCTTCAACTCCGCGGAGATCCGCGGGCTATCCTTCAACGCCAGCGACACCGCCGTCGCCGACACCCCTAATTCACGAGCAAGAGAGCGGACACTCATCAGAGTTCAGTTGACGTAAACCAAGACACCGGTTGCCCGCGTCACGCAATCGCCAAACCTGCCCACACTTGGGCGCAACTCACCCTCCGCGCCCGCCCTGTCTGACCCCATGACCTCCCTCCACTTCTTCCGCCTGCTCGGCTTTTCCGCCGCGAGTCTCACGCTCGCCACCGCGACCGCCCTCGCCCAAGTCACCTCCCCGCCGCCCCCGAACACCGATACCGCGGTCACCCTCTCTCCCTTCGAGGTCAGCGCGACTCAGGAAACCGGATACGCCGGCCAGGACACCCTCTCCGGCTCCCGCCTGCGCACGAATCTCAAGGACGTCGCCGCCGCCATCAGCCCGATGACCGCGGAGTTTCTCCGCGACATCGCGGCCACCAACATCGAAGGCGCCGTCGAATACGGCGTCGGCACCCGCATGGAGACCGACGACGCCCGCGCCGCCGGCCCCGTGGGCGACGGCTACAACGACGGCTTCCGTTCCATCCGCATCCGCGGCCTCCCGGGCGGCGGTCGCAGCATCAATTTTTTCTCCGCGCCCGGCGAAGTGGATCTCTACATGACGGAGAGCCTCGAAGTATCGCGCGGCCCCAATTCCATCCTCTTCGGCTTCGGCTCGCCCGCCGGCAAGATCAACATCTCCAGTAAACAGGCGCGCACCGATCGAAACGCTTACAGCCTCACCAGCCGCACCGATTCCTGGGGCGGCCAGCGCTGGAGCGCCGACGCCAATCTCGCGCTGCTCAAAAATAAACTCGCCGTTCGGGCCGTCGTGCTGCGCGGCCGCGAATCCTCCTGGCGCGCCGCCGGCCACAACGACCAGGACCGCGGGTTTCTCACCGCCAAGTGGCAGGTCGACCGCCGCACCTCCGTCCGGGTCGACTACGAGCATGGCGAGATCAACCGCTTCGCGCCCCGCCCCTTCTTCGCCAACGATCTCAAGTCCACTTGGGAGGAAAACGGCCGGCCCATCTTCAACAATTTTCCCGCCACGCACATTCCCGGCACGCCCGGCACCGGCCTCGTCGGCACTCCCGGCACGCCGATCCGCGACACCGGGGCAACCAACGTCATCGGCGTGCAGGAGCGCTCCGGCGGCGACTGGGTCGTCGTCAGCCCCAACTTTCCCTTCGCGCAAAACTTCCGCCAATTCACCTACAGCGAATCACCCACGGGTGGAAATCTCGCCAACGATTTCGACATGGGGCGCCGCAACCCCGAGGCGGTCCCGGAAGCAAACTGGGTGCGCGGCCAGTTCCGCGTCCAAAACGCCTCGGCCTTCGTGCAGCGCGAACTCGCGCGCGACCTCAACATCGAGCTCGCGTTCAACCGCCAGCTCTCGCGCGGCGACACCCACAATCTCGCGACGTGGAACCACTACGGCGTCGCCGCCGACACCAACCGCTATACGCCCACCGGCCAGCTCAAGCCCGCCGACCAGCTCTACTACTTCGACGTTTCGCCCGATCACCGCCCCACCAGCTCGCAAGTCAGCCAAGGTCGCGCTACCGTGTCCTACGAGCGTTCGCACCGCGACCTGATCCGTCTCCGGCTGGCCGGCCTCGGTGAAATGTCCGCCTCGAAATCGCGCAGCGAAATTCTCCAGCAATACTGGCTCCGCGGATCGTCCCTCACCAGCGGCGGCGTGTTCAATCCCACTCCTGAAAACGGCGCCAATCAGGCCTTCCAGCGTTTCTACATCCCGAGTCTCGCTGTGCTGAACGATGCCAATTTCCGCATTCCCGGCCCCGTCGATCTCAGCGGCCCCGTGCGGTATCAGGACCCGCGCACGGGCGACGTATCCACGATCTACATGCGCGAGTTCAACCGCTCGCAGGGCAACATCGGCTACGCCGACCGCGAGACCGGCGCCTGGATGGGCGTGGCGCAGGCCTTTCTCTTCAAGAACCGCCTCGTCGGCACCTTCGGCTACCGCAAGGATCGCCTCAAGAGCTGGGTTGGTGTCGCCCGGCGCGACCCCGCCGGCGAAGCCATCGCGCCGAATACCGGCGTCTGGACCCCCGTCGATCCCCGCACCGCCGCGTCCTCCGTCTTCAACGGCCAGACGCGAACCCTCGGTGGCGTGCTCCACATCACCCCGTGGCTGTCCGGTTTTTTCAACACCTCGAACAGTATCAGCACTCCGGGCACGAACTACATCACGCCCGGCGATCCGCGCAAAACCACCATCGCCGACCTCGTGCCGTCGCCCTCGGGCCAGACGACCGACTACGGTCTCAAGCTCAGCCTGCTCAAGAACCGCCTCTTCCTCACCGCGACGAAATTTCACACCGTCTCACAGCGCGAGTTCGGTTTCTCCGGTTTCAACAAGGGCAACCCCGTCAACATCTGGAACGCCCTCGCCAACTCCGGCGGCCTCAACGCGGAGGAGACCACGTTCGCCCGCCGCCAGGCCGAGGTCATGAATCAAGTCCAAGGATACACCCAGGACTCCGAGAGCAAGGGCCTCGAACTCGAACTCGTCGGCCGTCTCGTCGAGGGCTGGTCTGTCTCCGTCAATTACTCAAAAAACCAGACTACGCGCACCAACATCGCCCCCGAATACCGCGCCTACCTCGATCACCACAAAGCCTACTGGAAGAAATACGCGGATTACTCGATCACGCAGAACGCCAATACACCCGGCATCGATTTCGCTCCCAGCGCAGTGAACTGGAACACACCCACCGTCATTTCCGCCACCGGTGATTTCACGGCCAATACCGACAGCATCAACGAGGCGATCGCCGACTCTGAGCAGCTCTTCTTCGACAACCCGCACGTCTTCGAGGGCAAGCGCTTCGTCGGCGACCCGCTGCACAACATCAATCTCCGCACGCGCTACGATTTCCGCGAAGGCCGGCTCAAAGGTTTCTCGGTCGGCGGCGGCACGCGCCTGCGCCTCGGTCGCGTGGCCGGTGCCCGCACGGAATACTCGATCACACCCGGTTCGGACTACACGGACCGGTGGAATGGCCGCACGATCGACAAGGTCAGCACCGTCAACGCGAAGGATCAAAACGTCTACGACATCCAGTTCAGCTACTCGGTGCCGATTGCGCAGCGCAAGATCCGCTGGGGCATTCAGCTCAACGTCAACAACGTCCTCGATCAGCGAGAAATTATCGTGAACAACGTCCATTCCCGCACGCTCGCCCCGCTCACCTATCGTTATCAGGACCCGCGGCAGTTCATCCTCACGAACACGTTTTCGTTCTGAGCCGAGGCAGAAACTCGACGGGCGCCCGCAGCAATTTATCGAGCGCACGACCCTTTCTTCGCCCCTCGAGCACGCAGCTATAGTTCTCGGACACTTCGCGCGACGGATCCCGTCTGTCGCTGGTCTCGTTAGCCCCACCATCATCGTTTCATGAGAACCGCACCCTTCCTCCTCGCTGCCGCCCTCGTCGCCACCCGGGCCGCGACCGCGCACGCCCAAGTCGCGCCGGCGCCCGCCCCCTCCGCGGCTCCGGCCGCCGCCGCCGATCGCGACGTCGTCAAGCTCAGCGTCTTCCAAGTCGCTGCCACTAACGACGACGAATACCGCGCTGCCAACACCACCACCGGCACGCGTTACAACACACCGGTGAAAGATCTCCCGATGAACATCGAGGTCCTCACGACCAGTTTTATGCGCGACATCGGCGCCCTCGATCTTCGCGACGCGCTCGAATACGTGAGCGGTATCCAACTCGACACTACCGCCGGCGGCACCGGCGGCACGAAGGACAATCCCGAGAACAACACCCTCCTCATTCGCGGCATTGCCGCCGCGACGAACAAGGATGGCTTTCGCCGTTTCGTCCCGGTCGACCCGATCACCATCAGTCGCGCCGACATCATCAAGGGCCCGGGCGGCGCCCTCTACGGTCAGGGTGGCACGGGCGGGGTCATCAACGTCAGCAGCGTGCTGGCCGGGAGCCGTCCCGTCGCGCGCATCGACAGCAGCATCGGCTCGTTTGGCTTCCGCCGCGCCGAGTTGCTCTGGTCAGGTCCGCTCCTGCCCGACGGTCTGGTGGGCTTCGCACTTCCACTCTCCTACCAGTCGAGCAAGAGCAACGCGATGTATTACAAAACGAATACGTTCGTCATGAATCCCGCGCTCACGATGAAGCTCGGGCCCCGCACGTCGATTCTCGCCGCGATCGAATCCCGCTTCAACACCCGCGACAACATCCGCAATTTTTTCCTGACGGACAACACGCTCGCCCCCGACGGCACGCCCTACGGCACGTCGATCGCCGGCCGCCCGGGCAACGCCCGCGTGCTGACCACGCCCAACCAGCGCGATTTCCGCTTCGAGGGCCCCGACACGTTTCGCCAGGAGCGGACCTACGTGCGCACCTACCGCCTCGATCATCGTTTCTCCGACAATCTCCAGTGGTGGGGCGGCTATAGCGCGGAGGACATCAACGTCCGCGACCGCAGCTTCAACATCGCCCTCCGCAACGCCAACGACGCCTCCATCCCCCTGCGCGTCCGCACCGACCCGCGTTTCCTCGCGCTGCTCCGCCCCTCCGCCGGGACCGCGCAGCCGCAGGTCCTCGACATCCGGCCCAACAACATCACGAACTCCTCGCGCACCGTCCGCCCCACCTGGAAGTCGGAAATCTACACCGCCTTCGACACCTGGTCCGTGAAACACCGCCTCATCACCGGCATCAGCTACGGCCCGCTCACCTCCGGCAACAACGCCGCGAATCAGAATTTCTATTACGGCAACACCGGCAACGCCAACGATCCCGCCACTCGCGCCTGGGAGGCTTTGCCCAACGAGGTCATCCTCTCCCGCTTTCGCAATCCGCGCGACTACACCTCCGTCAAGCGCTGGGACCACGCCGCGATCAACCAATACCCGCAGGGGGCCGAGTCCGCGATCGGCACGCGCTCGTCGTATCTCACCTCGTATTTCTGGGACCGAAATCTCTACGGCAATCTGCAGAGCAGTTTCTTTCAGGGCCGCTTCCAAACGATCATCGGTCTCTTCGACACCCGCAATGACCGCGGCGGCATCGTCTACGACGCCAGCGGTAACTACCTCTGGAATGGCCCCGCGCCCGCCGGCAGCGGCTCCACCCTCAACGGCGTCCGCCGCCCCAAACCCGTCCGCAACACCTCGCCCAGCCTCACCGCCATCTGGCTGCCCGTCGACTGGGTCCGCCTCTACGCGAACTCCATGAGCTCGATCGATGTCGGCCCCGCCTACTCCGCCTACGACGGCAACGGCGTTCCGCTCGCGGGCGCCACCGTCAACAACGGCGAGGCCGGCGTCCGCCTCGATCTCTTCAAGAGCAAGCTCCTCGTCAGTCTCGCCGGTTTCACGATGACCGACCAGGACCGCCCCGTGAACTTTGGGGCCGCGATCCAAAATCTCCTCGTCTCACCCACCGGCACGGTCAACGGCTCGGGCTTCGGCGCCTTCGTGAAAACCTCCACCGACTCGAAGGGCTTCGATCTGAAGGTGGATTACATCCCGCTCCGCAATCTGCGCTTCAACGCCGGCGTCTCGATGAACGACGTCCAGATCAAGGAAATCGAGCCGTTCGCCCCGGCTGCCAATCCCGATCCGGTGCGCCTCCTCGCGCAGCAGAATTTCGTGGCCGCCGGCGGCAGCTCCAGCCGCTACCTCGGCAAGCCGTCGACCGACATCTCGAAATACACCGGCTCCGCGTTTGTGCGCTACGAGTTCAACGAGACGTTTCTAAAAAACACCTGGATGATGTTCGCGTCGAAATACCTCGGCCAGCGCGAGGCCGAGCTCATCTCCGTGAGCACGGCCACCGGCGCCATCACCGTCGATCGCCGCCTCGTGCCCTCGCACTTCCTCTACGACCTGAACATGGGCTACCGCCGCAAAATCGGCCGCTACAACACGAACTTCCAGCTCAACATCGCGAACGTCGCCAATGACGACGAGTTCTACGGCGCAGTGTGGCAGACCGGCCGCACCTACCGGCTTTCAGCCGGCATTAATTTCTGATTCGGACTCGTGGCGCGCAGCACGCCTGAACGGCTACTACCGCGACTTCGAGACATGCAGCTACGAGCGTGAGGATTGGATCGGTTCGTAGCTGCGAGCGCCAGCGAGTGGACTGCTTCTCCGGCCTATCCTCCAGCCCCGCTTTCACACTCTCGACACTCCGCGAGGGCCCTGCTCCGTTTTCTCTCATGCGCCGAAGAGATTTTTTGCGCGCCGCAACCTCGACCGTGGGTGCAGCCCTGCTCGTCCGTCCGAGCGCGGCCCAAACGCCCTCTCCGAAAACGCGCGCGTCCGCGGCCCCATTGCCGCTCGCTTCCCTGGCGAAAATCGACGAGCGCATGCGGCAACTTCTCCACGAGACCGCCGTGCCGGGCGCGGCGCTGGCGATCGTGCAGGACGGGCGCCTGACGTGGCAGCGAGCCTTCGGCGTGCGCGACGCTGAATCACGCGCACCGGTCGACGCGGACACCGTTTTCGAAGCTGCCTCCGTGAGCAAAACGGTCTTCGCCTATATGGCGCTGAAATGTTGCGAGCGCGGCACACTCGGCCTCGATACGCCGCTCACACGCTATACCAAAGCGCGTTTCTTCGCCGGCGACCTGCGGCTCGACGAAGTGACCACGCGCCACGCGCTCGCGCACACCACGGGGTTTCCCGAATGGCGCTCGGGCGATACACCGCTGCGCTGTCATACGAAGCCCGGCGAACGCTTCCTGTATTCCGGCGAGGGCTATTACTATTTGCAGTCGACGCTCACCGACCTGCTGGGCCGCCGCTGGCCGGAACCGTGCGGCCGCTATGAGGCCGACTTCGAAGTCTGCGCGACCGATTTCGACGCGTTCATGCGCCGGGCGCTGCTCGACCCGCTAGGCATGACCGCGAGCGGCTACGTCTGGCACGACCGCCTCGCATCCGTGCTCGCGCGGCCGCACGATCTCCAAGGCCGGCCGCTCCCGTGGAAACGCCCCAACGCCGCGGACGTCGCGCGCTACGGTGCCGCAGGCGAATTGCGGACGACGGTCGCCGACTACGCCAAGTTCCTGAGCGCGGTGCTCACGCTCCCACGCGGCGACGCGTTTCTCAGCGCCGCCACGCGCGACGAGATGATCCGCCCGCAGATCAAGCTCGATCCTGCGGCCAAGATCGACGGAGCCGATTCGTGGGCGCTCGGCTGGGCCGTGCAGGAGCGTCCCACCGGCCACGTGATCCTCCACTCCGGCGGCCAAAGCGGTTTCCGCTCGCTCACGATGGCCTCGATCGAACACCGCGCCGGCTTCGTCGTTTTCACCAACAGCGATAACGGCGGCCACATCTGCTACGATCGCGCCCTGGGCGAACTACTGATGCCTCTGCTGGCAGGATGACGTCGTTCCGGGCGCCGGGCGGCAGACCCGCCGCACCTCCCGGCTTTCAGCCCGCGTCAATTTCTGAGGCCGGCGCGCGGCGCACGGCTTCATCGCCATCGATCAACTCGCTCTTGCCGGACTGCACAGCGTCGCGACGAGGTCCGCCGGACGGCCGGCGCCCCAAAGCAGGAGCAGTAGCGCGATTGGACTACCCGCCAGGAGCTGTGTAGCTACTTCCTCAATGAACAAACTTCTGCGCGCGCTCACCTCCCGCTGGGTCCGCCATTGCACGGTCGTCGCCGCAGCTTGGTTTATAGCGAGTCACAGCTACGCCGACATCGCTCCGTTGCTCGGTCCGACGGCTGCACCCAAGAAGATCCTCTTCGCGGGGAACAGTTACTCCCTTTATAATAATGGCATTCACACCCAGCTCCGGCGGTTGATCGAGGCGGCGGATCCCAAGGGATTCCCCGATTACGAGCTGAGAACCCTGGCACTGACGTCGGGATATATGCATGACCTAGCCGAGCTTCTGCCCGGGGTGCTGCGGCTAAGGAAGTGGGACGTCGTGGTCCTCCAAGCGCAGAGCTCCGAGCCGATAAAGTCTGATCCCGTCCAGTTCGAACGTTTTCTCGCCGCGGCTCGGAAGTGCGACGCGATGGTGAGGGAAAGTGGTGCCCGTCCCGTTCTGTTCATGACGATGGCGTATGAAGAGAAGCCGGAAATGACCGCCGCCTTGGCAGACGGCTACCTGACCGCTGGGAACGAGCTTCGTGCGCTCGTCGTGCCCGTCGGCTACGCCTTCGCACGGGCACGAAAAGAAATCCCTGGCCTGGTGTTGCATCAAGCAGACAAAAGCCACCCGACCTTCGCCGGAACGTATCTCGCCGCTTGCACCTTCTACGGCGCGTTCTTCCAGAAATCACCGGTCGGAATCACTTACCGCGGAGACCTCGAACGGGCCTTGGCTGCCTCCCTCCAGGCGAGCGCTTGGGGAACCGTTGAGGAATTTTACCGCCTACGACGCGCGCCGTAAGCTCTCGCGAACCATTGTCACCTGATCAACAACGGAGCGTGGAATACGCGCGGACACCCACGTGTTTTGTTCGCACAGGGGCAAACTTTGCACCTTGCAGTCGACTGCTCCTCGATTCCCGGAGACGAAACCGAGCGAGGCACCTATCGCTCCCGGAATGCTGGCGCATTGTCGTCGGGCCGATTTTCAATCATCGAGTGGCAAATCCCGTTTACGCTCCGTGCCGAGCCACAGCACATTGCCGTCGGGATCGGCGAACCTCATCTCATACGCCCAAGCGTGATTCTCCGGTTCTTGAAGCACCTTCACGCGCTTCGCCCTGAAACGCTTGAACAGGCGATCGCTGCTCAGACCGATCCACACCCAAACGGGCGCCGTCTTCTCGCGGGCCTTCTTCTGCCGAAGCATGATCGACCTGCCATCGCGAGAAACGGCGCACACGACGCTGCCGCGCCATTCGAGCTTGAAGCCCAGCTTTTCAGAGTAAAAACGAATGCTCCGTGCGAGGTTGCCGACGGGCAGCACCGGGATGGTGCATTCCACTTCTCGACGCGATGGCTTCTTCATTTTTGGCTGGTCAAAGATGCCAAGCGTGCGGGCTCGGTGTCGATGACACGATTGATCCACGGCACCGCGAGACCTTCGGCGATTTCGTTATTCTGCTGCGCGCATGTTTCATCAAGCCCAGTCACCCGGAAACCACGATCTCACGCATGAAGACGGATCAAGGCAGAACAGTTGTTGGTTGATCCGTGTCGATCCGTGCCATCCGTGGTGAATCGTTTCTCCGTCGCCCAAACCAACGGCTTGAGGTCAGGCCGTTCCACCTTCAGAGGGCTACCACGCGTCGACCGCCGCGCCGCCGATTCCCGCTCCATGAAATTCGAACACTTCGCCCTCAACGTCCCCGACTGCCGCGCGCACGCGCAGTGGTATGTGCAACACCTCGGCTTCACCGTAGCGCGCAAACGCGACGATGCGCCGTTCACTCATTTCGTGGCCGACGAAACGGGGCGCATCATTTGCGAGTTCTACTCGAATCCAAAGGCGGCCTTCCCGGACTACGCCGCCGCACATCCGCTTTGTTTCCATATCGCGGTCGTCGCCCCCAACGCCAAAGCCGAGCGCGCGCGTCTCGAGCAAGCCGGCGCGACCCTCTTTCTCGAAGAACCACAGCCCGACGGCACGCTGCTCATCATGCTGCGCGACCCGTGGGGCGTGCCACTTCAACTCTGTCAGCGGACAATTCCGTTTCCGATGCCACAATCGTAAGCACGATAAAATTCTCCGCCGCGCGCGACGCTCACTTCACCAATCGGATCGTCAGCGGATACCGATAAAGCACCCCGTCCGACGCGCGCACCGCCGCAAAGATCGCGAGCACGATACTGGCGAGGCCCATTAGAATCAGCAGCGGGATCCCGATGAACACCCAGCAAAGCGGGATGAGCAGCAGGCCGTAGATCACCAGCGAGAGATGGAAATTGAGCGCCTCAGCCGCGTGTGCCGCCACCAAGTCGGGCTCATGCCGCTTCACCAGCCACACGATGAACGGCAGCAACAGACCGACGCCGAACAGCGCGGAGAGATGCGACAAAATCATCAGAGCCTTGTCGCTCGAAGCGACGGGGGTGAGGGAATCAACCGGCGTGGTGGGAATCGTCATGGCAGTGGAGGTGCACCTGAGACTTTAGCAGAATGCCGAGGCGCGCCTATTATAATTCCTCGGTGGATTCGGACGATTCATGCCGTTGCTGTCCGCGGCCGATCACGCGGTGCGCATGGCGCCGGCGGCAGTTTGTAGGGGCGCAGACTCGCTGCGCCCTTGCGTTTGCTCGCAGAAAGGGCGCAGCAAGTCTGCGCCCCTACCGTCCACTGCATCGTTAGGCTTGTCACTTCTCCTCCGCCCCAGCGTCCTGCACGCGATGGATGACCGCGCGCAGCGCTCCCCAAGTTTCGACGAGGCCGACTGGTGGTGGATCTTCGATCCGCGCATCAGCCTGCGCGCCCGCGCGGCGTTGATTCTCGGGGGCAGCGCGATCGCGTTCACCCTCATCTTCAGCTGGCTCGCCGGCACGTTGCTGCGGCGCACGCTCGAGCGACAGCTCGGCGCCAATTTCGAGACGCTCGCGTTCCAAGTGAGCGACAAGCTCGACCGCGTAATTCACCAGCGTTTCCACGAGTTGCAATTTGCCGCCGCGCTCGCGCCTTTTCGCACCGCCGATGCATCGCCCGCTGATCGCCGCCAATTGCTGCACGCGCTGCAGGACTCCGCGCGCGACTTCGCCTGGATCGGGTTTGCCGACGCGAAGGGAAACATCAGCGTCGCAACCCGCGGCGTTTTCGAAACCACCTCCGTTGCCGCCCGTCCGTGGTTCCGCATCGGCCGCGAACGGCCCCACGTCGGCCATCTCGTCGAATCGCCGGGCCTGTCACGCGAACTCGGTCTGAGTGACGATGAGCGCGGTTCGCGTTTCCTGGACCTCGCGGTGCCGGTCCAGTCGACCCAAGGCCAACCGCTCGGCGTCCTCGGTGCGCAGGTCCATTGGGATTGGGCCCGCGAGGTGCAGCTCTCCGTCGTGCCGGAGACGGCGCGACGCGAACGCATCGGCGTCACCATTTACTCGAACGCCGGTGACGTCCTCCTCGACTCCGGCGGCTCGGGCTGGACGCAGCCCTTTGAGCCGCCCGCGATCGGCGACGCCCGAAAATTCCGGGGCTCGATGAGCGAAGTGCCCGCTGGCGGCGGTCCCGCGCAGCTGACCGGTTTCGCCCGCAGCCGTGGTTATCGTGATTTCCGCGGGCTCGGTTGGCTCACCGTCGTCCGCCAGCCGGCAGACCTCGCGCTGGCGCCGGCACGCGCGCTCGAACGTCTCATCGCCGGTTGGGGATTCATTTTGTCTGCCGTGCTCACGGTGGTGAGTTGGTTCGTCGCCGGGCACGTGGCACGCCGCCTCCGCGCCATCGGCCTCGCCGCCCATCGTATCCAAGGCGGGGATATCCTCACCGTCATGCCGCGCGCGCGGGGTGACGGCGAGTATGCGCGCATGTGCCGGGCGCTCGATGCGATGGTTGAGGACTTCCGCGCCAGGCAGGCGCCCTCGGGAACCCACGCGCACCCCGACCGCACCCCTCCGCGCGGGCCCGTTTAGCCGTGCGACTCCGCGTGGCGGGCTAACGCAGAAATCGAGGTCGCGCTGACTTCGCCCTTCACTGCGCCGCCGCCAAGTCGCGCGTCTGGGTTGCGACGGCGGCGTCATAGCCGGCGAGCGCCGCCGTGATCTTGGCCGGGTCGCCGTTTGCCTGCTTCACGATGCGCGCCGCATAGCCGCGCGCCGCGGTGAATTGTCCGTCGCGGTCACCGTCAATCCAGATCGGATTCGTTGAACCGATCATCCGCGGCGTAAACGTCTTCGA
>JANPIT010000857.1:0-1819 GCA_031425115.1 Opitutaceae bacterium
GCCGGTCCCAGCGGCACAACGGTCGGTGCGTTCGGGTTCAGATTCCAACCGCCAACGGTTTCCCGCCGATACACGACATGCCCCTCATGCATCACGTTCGGATTGTTTGGGTCCACGTAGCGGTTGATCGGATAGGCTTTCAACGCGTCGCCATAACGCACCTTTTCCGAGTTAGTCGAATCCAGTTGCGTCCCGGCAACCGGGGCGACGACTGGCGCGCGCGGCACCGGTGACGGCGCAGCAGCGATGTTCTTCTCAACGGTCGAGCAACCACTGCACGCCGCGACTACTGCACCTAACAGCCAAATTTTAGTTTTCATTCTGCTTCCTCCAAATCTGTTCGTTGCTCTGGTTCCCTCGCGCGCCTTTCGCCTGGTCGATGGTCTCGGTCACATACAGGTAGAATTGCTTCCCCGCCGGCACGCGCACATAGAACCCGTCACGCGCGATCGCCTCTTGGATCTGTCGCGCGTAGGCGTTGAGGACGTCGGCCGTCCCTTGCAGCGCTGCGTTGCGGCCCGAAATCGACGGCACCTGAACCACGTCGCCGAAGGCGGTCCCCTGATTCCGGAGTTGTTGGAAACCGCCCGCTACGCCGGCCAGGAACGTCGAGGCGAACATCTTCACTTCTTGATAATTGTCGGACTTCATCAGGTCCCCGAGGAGCCCGGCCGAGCCGTCGCGCAATCCGAAGTCGCCGCTTGTGTCGTCCTTCTGGCGATCGAGCGCGATTCCGCTCAGCACCAGTTCCGTGCCGTTCAACGGCGACCCGTCGCGCCAGACGACCACCCACTTACCGGATGCAGCGATGCGCTCACGCGCGCGGTCCAACGATGCGCGGCCGTGCACCTCCGTCCCTGCGGGAATGATGAGTTCGCCGTTGTGCCAAACGTCTTCGGTCACGAGGCCGATCACGGGCGTCTCCAGTTTTGATGACTCAATGGTAATTACGGTTTCACACGGGATCATCCGACCGTAGGGCGCATACGTCTTTGAGAGCTGGACGGGAGAGTCGGCCGCCGCGGAGAAAAGGCTGATAGGCAGCACGCGCGGTTTCGGCGTTGGTTGCCCGCGCCGCAAACCTCGCTCAACCGGTGCTTCTGTCGGCTCGCTTGATTGCGTAGGCGCCGTGCTGGTTTTCTTTACCATCGCGACCGGCCGGAAAGGAAGACTGTTGCGAGTAATTGACGACCTCGCGGGTGCGGACGATGTCGCCTCGACCTTCGTCATCTGCGCGCCGTGCGTGCGCTCCCGGGCGTTGCCGCGAAAGACAAGCAGCCCGCCGACACCGACGAACGCGCAGAACAGGACGATGTTTCCTGTCGGAGAGCGGAGAAATGGGAGAACGCGCATGGTCACTCGGGAACAATCAGTTTCGCGTCACGCTCGACGCGCGGCACAATGATGCTGAAAGCATTCTTCACGCTGAGATTTGCGCGCCCGCCGCGTGGGGTGCCGGTGACTGCGAAGAACGCGGCAGTGCTGGCATTTGGCGGGACAATCCCGGAGGCGTCGGAAATCGAAGCGTAGTAAACATCTTGTCCGACCCTGACGGCGAGACGTTGCGGCTGGTAGATGACTTCCTTGTCACCCGTGCTTTCGATTCTCAGCCGGAAAACAAGCGTGTCCTCCGGGTCGAAACGGAAGATCTCTTCGATGGATACACGAAAGTCTTTATAGTGACTCACCGTCCCCGGCGTTATCCGTTCAATTTGCTGCACGGCCTCCGGGTATTGGGTTTGGATAAGGGCAAAACTCTTGGCGCGATCGAGCAACCCGATCAGGACGTCTGGCGTAACGCGCCGCTGGAGGCTGGCGC
>JANPIT010000858.1:0-4160 GCA_031425115.1 Opitutaceae bacterium
GCGTTCGTGTGGGAGGATCTCGTCGCGATCTGCGATGATTTGAAAAAACACGGCATCGCTTTCGATTCCGCCTGGCTGCGCGCGCCCTGGGAATTTCGTTTTCCGCCCATGGGCGAGTTCGCGCTGGCCGACAAAAAGAACGGCGAGTTCAAAATCGAGTTTCGCCAGGCCCTCGAAGCGTGGCCGCTCCTCGGTGAATCACCGAATGCCGGCACCGTCGCGCGCACCGTCGACTCCAGCCTCGATCGCATCGAGGCGCGCGTGGCCGACGCAAAGATTCTCGAAGGCGGCCTGCTCCTGGTGAATGGTCTGCCCTGCGCCTTTCGCGCGACTGCCGACGGCGGGGCTGCGTGTGGCGTGCGCTACCGCGCGTTCTACCTCACGCCGTCGCTGCAGCCCCACGTGCCGGTGCACGCACCGCTACTGATCGAATGGGTCGATTCCGCCACGCTCACCGTGATCGCAGCCGCGCGCTGGCACGTTTGGAATCCGCGTAATGCGACCTACGCCACTCCGCCCAGCGACGACAAGGATGCAGCGACCCGCCGTGCCGAACGCTGGGAACCGTGGCCCGCGACGATCGGCCAGGCGCGCTTCGTGCCGAAAATCGACTTCCCGCCCGAAGGAAAACACACGCTGGATCTGCGGCGATACGCGGCGCAGGCGAGGTAGGATAAGAGTTCACCCCTCCGCGCGATGAATCGGTTTTCCAGCGATGGAACCGCTGGAGGACCAGTGACGCAGCGCCGCCTTCCCGATTTGCGGAGCGCAACCTAGCAAGCCTGCCCGTTGCCTTCGCTCACTCGGGACAAATCAGTTTCAGTTTCGGAAAATAGGTGCGATACCGCACCGGATCGCGCGTAAGCAGCACGTGACCCTCCGCGTGCGCATGCGCTCCGATATAAAAATCCGGCAAAGGCGCACGCCCGGCTCCTCCGCGCCGCCGGTATTCGAGGAATGCCCGACCCGCAAGAAACCCCGCACCAAAGGGCAATGCCAACCGCGCAAAACGATCGACTGGAAGCGCCGCGTCCACCTGCGACGCGGTCGAAAAGCCGACTGCGACTTCAGCGTAGATAATCGGGTTGATGGCAAGCGCACCGTGCTCGACCGCACGAGCAAGCGCTTGCGCTGACCATTCAAACCAGCGCGCGTCCTCGCTGAGCACATCAATCAGCACATTGCTGTCGACCAGCGTGCTCACGCTTCGCCGCGCGTCATGCGCATCACCTCGTCCGTGCCCAACTTGCTGCGCCATTTTCCGCGCAGCGCCGCGACGAGATCGGTGCCGCGCGTCCCGGCCTTGGCGGATTTCTGCAGGCGCACCCCACCCTTTCCGTCCCGCACAAACTCCACATCGGTATTGGGCAGTAGACCAAACTCCTCCCGCACGTCCTGAGGGATGGTGACCTGCCCTTTAGTCGTGATTTTCATGATTCTTACTGTGTTTCTGGCGGGTAATACTGTCAACCGGGCTCCACCCGTCACGCCCGGTCCACAAAACAAGACGGACCAACCCGCAACCGTGACAGTTCAGCCGCCCGGCGCTCGCAGTGGTCACGCCGCCCCTACACTCATCGATTCACCGCACGGTGACGGTGCCGGTGCCCGCCGTCGTCGTCGCATACTCGAACCGCTCGCCCGGCAGCGGCGGCGTCGTCGGCGGCAGCCGGCGCGCGGGCAATGCCCGTTCGAAAGCGTGACCCAACGCCAGCAACTTCGCCTCGCTCCAGGCCGGACCGAGAAACGAGAGGGCGACCGGTAATGCCGGATCGCTCGTGAAGCCCGCCGGCACGATCAAGTCGGGCCACCCGGAAAGATTCGCCAGATGCGACCATGAGCCATTCGCCGTCGTGGGTGGCGTGACGACATCGTCCTTCAGCAAACGCGCGGGCCGCGACGTCGGGCGATGAAGGCATCGAGTTTTTCCTGCGCGATGAGCCATTCGAGCGTCTCACGCACGATCTGCTTCCCGTGGCGCACGGCATTCTTGTAGGGCACATCCTCCAAGGTGCCCGCCGCAGCTTCGCGGCCGTAGGACTCGAGTCGGTTTTTATTCGGCACCCATCCCTCCGGAGTGGTCTCCTTGATCTTCTCACTGAGCGCGATGATGTCCGTGTGTTTCTTCGGCAGGTCGGTGCGCGGCAGCGAGGCGAGGTAGGTCTCGATCTGATACTTGAACTCCGGATTGCGGATCGCCTGGTAGAGCCCCGTGTTCAGTCCCAGCACGTAGCGCGGCAGTTTCACGTCGATGACCTCGGCACCCTGATTCCGCAAGACCGCCACCGCCGTCTCGATCACCGCATCCGCCGCCGCATCAAGCTTCATGAAATCGCGCAGCAAACCAAGCCGCGCACCTTTCAGCGCGCCCGGCCGCAACCCGCCCACGTAATCCGGAACGGACGGACGCGCGACAACATCGGGATCGCGCGGATCCGGTCCGACCATGACGGCTAACGCGACCGCCAGATCGGCGACGTTTCGCGCCATCGGGCCCACGGTATCGAGCGACAAGGAAAGGGGAATGATGCCACTGCGCCCCGTGAGCCCAAAGGTCGGCTTCAGGCCGGCGATGCCATTCACCGCGGACGGCCCACGAATCGAGCCACCGGTGTCAGTGCCCAACGCAAAGACCGCGAAACCCGCCGCGATGCCCGCGCCACTGCCTCCACTCGAGCCCGAGGGCGAGCGATCGACCGCGTGCGGGTTGCGCATCTGGCCCCCGAGCGTCGAGATCGCCGCCCCGCTCGCAAACTCGCTCATGTTCGCCTTCCCGAGGATCACACAACCGGCCGCGCGTAATCGCACGGTCTGACCGGCGTCCTCTGTGGGCATCGAATCGCGCAGCGCATAAAAGCCGGCCGTGGTGGGCATGCCCACGAAGTCGACATTGTCCTTCAGCAAAATCGGGATGCCGTGCAACGGCCCGCGCGGGCCTTTCGCTTTTCGCTCCGCATCGAGCGCGCGCGCTTCATCGAGCGCCCGCGGGTTCAGCGCCAGGACCGCATTCAACTTTGGCCCCTGCTTGTCGTAAGCTTCGATGCGGGCGAGATAAAGTTGGGCGAGCTTCTCCGCGGTGAGTGCGCCAGCCTCGAAGGCCGCTTGGATGTCGGCGATCGATGCCGAGGTGAGGTCGAAGGTCGCGGCGGCCGCGCGAGTCGTCCCCGCAGATAAAATGGCCAGAACCACGAGCGCGATGCGAGCGAAGAGAGAGCGAAGCATGGGCGAGGAAAAGAAGATGGCATCCATTTCGGCAGCCGGTGCGAATGAACAAAGCAAGCCCGCGGCCAAACTCAGCATGATTCTGTCCGGCGCATCGCGTAACGCCACAGGTTCGCGGACCTGTCATCTTTGCCGCTTTCAACTTTCCCACTTCGACTTTCACTCCCTCCCCGTGAAGCACCTTCTCCTCTGGGATATCGATGGCACCCTGATCACTTCTGGCGGGGCTGGGATGCACGCGCTGCAACAGGCGCTGTTCGTCACGTTCGGCCTCGAGCGCTCACTTGCCGACATCGATTTTGCCGGGCGCACGGATACGTGGATCATGCGCGAAGTGTTTCGCATCTGCGACCTCGCGGCCACGCCAGATAACTTCGCCCGTTTCTTCGACGGTTATGTCGCGGCGCTACCGGCTCACCTGGCCAATCCGCACGCGCGCGTGCTCCCCGGTGTGCGCGAGATTCTCGCGGCGGCGACCGCGCACGGGGACTTCGCCCAAGGCCTGCTCACCGGTAATATGCGTCGCGGCGCGCAGGTGAAACTCACCCACCACGGGCTCTGGGATCGTTTCACCTTTGGGGCTTTCGGCGACGACAGTGAGCACCGCAACGAGCTCGGCCCACACGCGGTGCGGCGCGCAGTTGAGCGGCACGCCGTCCACTTCGCGGGCCGCGACGTCTGGGTAATCGGCGATACGCCGCACGATATCGCCTGCGGCAAAGCGATTGGTGCGCGCACGCTCGCTGTCAGCACGGGCGGCGCGACGCTCGATCAACTCCGGGCGCACGCGCCGACCGCCCTGCTGGAAAATCTCGCGGATACCGCGGCCGTGCTGAGGGTGCTGGCAGGAATATCGGCCAGCCCGAGGTAGGGCGAGGCGTCCCCGCCGAGCCGTCGCGGATCAGGGGCTACACGGCTCGGCGGGGACGACTCGCCCT
>JANPIT010000859.1:0-3538 GCA_031425115.1 Opitutaceae bacterium
GGCGTGCGGGGTTTCCACTTTTCCCGGTGGTGGCCGCGCCACGTGCTGTTGTGGTCGGGCCGCGACCGCGGGCCGCGCCGGTTGTTTGTTGCCCGTCGACCCGGTGGGCCCGGTTGTTCGCGACGCTACCCAGGAAAGTCCAAATCTTATGAGCCCATCGGTGTCACGCCTCCGGCGGGGCGGGCGCGCGACGTCCGAGCAGGTGCGACGCGCGCGTGACGATCTTGAGATGCGGGCCCGCGAGCTCTTCGGCCACGCCCTGACGGACGAGACGGAGAAAAAGGACTTCCGCGAGCGTGCCGCAATCGACGTCGTAGGCGGTGAGAAGTTTTCGAGCCAGAATGCCCTGGCCGGCGTGATCAAGCTCACGGGCGTAGACCAAATCCTGCCACGGCAGTCGAGCGACGAGGCGTTCGGAGCCGCCGGTCTGGCCGGGTGAGTAGAGTTCGATGGAATAGTGGATCGCAAAAAACTCTGCGATCACCGGCGGCGGGTGAAAAAGGCGAAACGTGCGGATCGCCTGGGAGGAGCAGGCGCGATAAGTGAAATCGCCCGGGGGCATGGCAGGCGGCACGGTCAGTGGAAATCGTGGGAGGCCTGCGCGGGCAGCTCGGCCTCGCGGAAGGGCTCGATGCGTTCGGCTTTCACGTGGGTGACGTGGGCGACGTTTTGCAGCCGGCCGGTGATCCGCAGTGCGGGTTCCTGCGTGATGAGCAGCCGAAGTTTTTCAAAGAGATCCGGCACGACGATGGCGTTGGCGATGCCGGTCTCGTCCTCGAGGCTGATAAAAACGAAGCCCTTCGCGGTGCCCGGGCGTTGGCGGCAAATGACCGAGCCGGCGATGGTGACGCGGCGACCGTGGGGGAGGTCGCGGAGTTTTTCGGCGGGGCAGACGCCGGGGAGGCGCGCGCGGAGACGCGCCATCGGGTGCTCGCCGGTCGTGAGGCCGAGACCGAAGAAGTCGGCCTGCAATTCTTCGGCGGCGGACATCGGTGCGAGGGGGCTGGAGGAAACGGGCGCGGCAGGTGAGGCGCGCGCGCTGGGCGGCGCGGATGTTTCCATCTCGGCGTCGGCGGCGTAGGCCTCCGCGAATTGCTTGAACAGCGCTTCGTTGTCGGACCACGCGGCCTCGATCTGCCAGAGTGCGGCGCGACGATCGGAAGTCAGCGCGGCAAAGGCACCGACTGCAGCGAGAGCGCGGCGATCGGTGGCGATGAAATTGGTGCGGCGAAGAAAGTCGTCGAGTGAGGCGAAGGGCTTTTCGGCGCGGGCGGTAAGGAGGGTTTGTGCCGCGGCTTCGCGGAGTCCGCGCACGTAGCGCAGGCCGATGCGAATCGTGTTCGCGTCTTCCACCGTGCATTCCCAGCGCGAGGACTGCACGCAGACGGGATGGGCAGTGAGTCCGTGACGGCGGCCGTCCTGCAGCAGCGTGGCGGGGGAGTAAAATCCCATCGGCTGGTTGTTGAGCAGGCTCGCGTAGAACTCCGCAGGGCGGTGCAGCTTCAGCCACGTGCTGCCGTAGGCGAGCATCGCAAAGCCGATGGCGTGCGACTCGGGAAAGCCGTAGGCGGCGAAGGATTGCGCGGAGGAGAGAATTTTCTGCACGACGCTCTCGCTGTGGCCCTCGCGTTGCAGGGCGGCGGTGAGCTTCGCGAGGGCTTTTTGCAAACGCTCCGTGCCTTTGGTGAAACCCATGGCGCGGCGAAGCTCCTCCGCCTCGGCGCCCGTGAATTTGCCGAGGGCCATCGAGAGCTCGAGCATCTGCTCCTGGAACAGGATCACGCCGCGCGTGCGATAGAGAATAGGCTTCACGATATCCTCGACGCTGGGATCGATGTAGTCGTCCTTCTCGAGGCCGTCGCGGCGGCGGATGAGCGGGTGCACGAGATTGCCGGTGATGGGGCCGGGGCGCACGATCGCCACCTGCATCGCAAGATCGTAGAGATCCCGCGGCTTGAAACGCGGCAGCGTGGCCATCTGGGCGCGGCTCTCGATTTGAAAAACTCCGACCGTATCTGCGGCGCGGATCTGTTCGTAGGTATACGGATCGTCTTCGGGAATGTCGTTGAGCGTGTGCGGGCCGTCGGCCCGCGACGCGCACAGCTCGATCGTTTCCTGCATCACGGCCATCATGCCGAGGCCGAGGAAATCGATTTTAACGATGCCGAGATTTTCGCAGTCATCCTTGTCCCACTGGCACACGCTGCGGTCGGGCATGGTGGCGGGCTCGAGCGGCACGACTCGGTCGAGCTGGCCCTGGCAGATGACCATGCCGCCGGAGTGTTGACCGAGATGACGGGGGAGTCCGCGCCGGAAATAGTGCTGCAGCCGCACCATGGTGGCGGCGCGCGGGTGATGGGCGGCGATACCGGCCATCGCGAGCTGCTGCTCCAACTGGAGCGTCTCGGGAAAATCGCCGTTCGCGTAGAGGCTGGAAAAGCGGTCGAGGGCATCGTCGCCGAAGCCGAGGACTTTGCCGACCTCACGCACGCTGCTGCGGCCGCGATACGTGATGACGTTGGCCGTCATCGCGGCGCCGCGGCGGCCATACTGCTGGTAGACGCGTTGGATGACGCGCTCGCGGCGTTCGCCGCTGGGAAAATCGAGGTCGATATCGGGCCAGGAGGGTTTGCCGTTCTTGCCGACCCGGCTGTCGTTGAGAAAACGCTCGAAGAGCAGCCGGTGCTTCAGCGGGTTTACGGCGGTGATGCCGAGCGCGTAGCACACCGCGCTATTCGCGGCGCTGCCGCGACCCTGAACGAGGATGCGTTGCTGGCGCGCCCAGTCGCAAATATCCCACACGATCAGAAAATAACCGGAGAATTTAAGGCGCGCGATCAACGCGAGTTCCTTGTTGAGCTGGGCGATGAGGGGATCGGTAAGGGCGCCGCCGATACGTTCCACGGCGCAGGCGAAAGTGCGCGCGCGCAGGTAGTCGTCCATCGATTCACCGTGGGGCGGGGAATAAACGGGGAATTCGTAGCCGAGGTTCTCGAGCGTAAAGTCGAGTCGCTCCTCGAGGCGCACGGTGTTGGCGAGCGCGGCAGGCAGATCGGCGAATAGCTCGTGCATGGCGGACGCGGCTTTGAGATGGCGCTGCGCGTTGATCTCGAGCCGACGACCGGCGGCGTCGAGCGTGGTGCGCAGGCGGAGGCAGGTGAAGACATCCGCGACGATGCGATGGGCCGGGTGCGCGTAGTTTACGCCGCCAGTGGCGAGGAGCGGGAGTTGTTGCGCGGCGGCGAAATCGCGGAGGAAGGCAATCTCTCGCTCTTCGCCGCGGATGCGATGGCGCTGCACCTCGACAAAAAGCCGCGCGCGGGCGGGATCGGGATCGCGGCCAAAAATGGCGGTGAGTTGGTCGAGAGCGACGGCGGCGGCGCCAGGGCCCTGCGTGCGCCAGGCGCGACGCACGGGGCCTTCCTCATCGCCGGTCAACGCTACGAGGCCGTCGGAGAAGCGCGCGAGCTCCGCCCACGTTGCGAAGCACGGCCGCTTGCGCTCGGTCGGAGCCAGGTGAGGGGGCAGGTCGGGAATT
>JANPIT010000860.1:0-4369 GCA_031425115.1 Opitutaceae bacterium
CTTGACCCCAAGCCGCTGGTTTGGAAACGACCGACGTTCGATTCACGCGCACATGCCGAAGCGGCTTGGGGTCAAGCCACTCCACCTCGATCTCGCTCCACCTCGAACGCACCGCGCCGTTGCCAAGCACGGTCCGCCTGCACACCGTCCGCGCATGCTCCGCTTCAATTCGCTCCGCCGGGCGTTGCTCGGCGTGCTCGTATCCGCCGTCTCGATTCGCGCCCAGGACTCCGCCGCCTACCACATCCCCACCGCCGCGCTCCAAGCCATCGTCGATGCGCCCCTGACACCGTTGGTCAGCCTCAGCCCCGACAAGCAGCGCATCCTCCTCCTCGAGCGCCCCGCCCTCCCGCCCGTGGCCGAGTTGGCCGAGCCCGAGGTTCGCCTCGCCGGCGTGCGGATCAACCCCGCCACCAACGGCCCGAGCCGCGACCCCTACTACACCGGGATCGTCATCAAAGATCTCGCCGGCAACGCCGAGCGACGGGTGAACGGTTTTCCGACTCGCGCCCGCCTCACCACTCTCGCGTGGTCGCGCGACAGCCGACACCTGCTCAGCACGGTCACGTTGGAAAACCGCCAGGAGCTTTGGGTGGTCGACATCGCCGCCGCCACTGCACGTCGGCTCACGGACCGCGCGCTTAATGGCGTGATCGATGCCCCCGCGTGGATCGACGACACGACCATCGCCGCTTCGCTCCTCCCAACCGACCGCGGCGCACCGCCCCCGGCTCCACGCGTGCCGAGCGGCCCGGTGGTGCAGGAGAACCTCAGCGGCACCCGGCCCGCCCGCACCTACGCCGACATGCTCGCCAGCGCGCACGACGAGGCGCTCTTCGACTACTACGCCACCGCCGAACTCTCGCTCATCACCCTCGACGGCAAAGTCAGCCCGCTCGGCATACGTGGGCTCATCGGCAACGCCACGCCGTCTCCGGATGGTCGATACATTTTGGTCACGACCTGGAGCCGGCCTTACTCGTATCTCGTGCCGGTTTCCCGTTTCCCGACGAAGATCAGCGTCCATGATCGCGCAGGCAAATTGGTCCACACCGTCGCCGATCTGCCGCTCGCGGAAAGCATCCCGATCGCCACCGGCTCCGTGCGCACGGGTCCTCGCAGCGTCTCCTGGCGCGCGGATGTTCCGGCCACCCTGAGCTGGGTGCAGGCCCTCGACGGCGGTGACGCCGGCCGCACCGCGGCACTGCGCGACGAATGGTTCACGCACGCCGCGCCCTTCACGGGCCAGCCGGTCTCGCAGCACAAGTTCGCGCTGCGCGCGAGCGGCGTCGTCACGTGGGGCGACGACCAGCGCGCGATCATGACGGAATCATGGTGGAAGACGCGCAAGGTCCGCACCTGGCTCGTGGCCCCCGGCTCGCCTGGCGCCGCACCCGCCCTCCTCTTCGATCGCTCCTCCGAAGATCGCTACGGCAACCCCGGCTCGCCCGTTCTCGCCCGCAATCGTTTCGGCCGGCCCACTCTGCTCCTCAGCGCCGACAAATCGAAAATCTACCTCGACGGCCTCGGCGCGTCGTCAGAAGGCGATCGGCCCTTCCTCGACGAATTCGACCTCGCCGCCAAAAAGTCCCGCCGCCTCTGGCGCTCGGCCGCGCCGCACTACGAATCGTTCGTCGCGTTCGTCGACGACACGCTCACCCGCGCGCTCACTCAGCGCGAAGCCGTCACCGAAGCGCCCAACTATTACATCCGCCGGCTCGGCGAAACGGATGACGCCAAGGCGCTGACGCCGATCACGCGTTTCACCAACCCGTATCCACAATTCACAGCCGTCAAGAAGGAGCTCGTGACCTACAAGCGCGCGGACGGCGTCGCACTCTCCGGCACCCTTTATCTCCCGCCCGGCCGCCAGCCGCTCGACGGCCCGCTGCCCACGTTGCTCTGGGCTTATCCGCGGGAATACAAAGACGCCGACGCGGCCGGACAGGTGAAGGAGTCACCCTATCGCTTCATCCGGGTCAGCGCCCTCGGGCCGCTGCCGTTCCTGCTCGCCGGCTATGCCGTGTTCGACGACCCCACGATGCCGATCGTCGGCGAAGGCAGCAAGGAACCGAACGATGCCTACATCCCACAACTCGTCGCCAGCGCCAAGGCAGCGATCGACGAACTGGTGCGCCGCGGCATCACCGATCCAAAACGAGTCGGCGTCGGCGGGCATAGCTATGGTGCGTTCATGACGGCCAACCTCCTCGCGCACTCGGATCTGTTTCGCGCCGGCATCGCGCGCAGCGGTGCCTACAACCGCACGCTCACGCCCTTCGGTTTTCAGTCGGAGGAGCGCACGCTCTGGCAGGCGCCGGAGGTTTACGCGACGATGTCGCCCTTCAACCACGCGAACAAAATCAAGGACCCGATCCTCTTGATTCACGGCGCGGCCGACAACAATCCGGGCACGTTTCCCATCCAGAGCGAGCGCTTCTACAACGCGCTCAAAGGCCACGGCGCCACCACCCGCTACGTGCAGCTCCCGCACGAATCGCACGGCTACCGCGGCCGCGAAAACGTGCTGCACATGCTCTGGGAAATGGAGCAATGGCTCGATACCTACGTGAAAGCGCCGGCGAAGGATCGCAGCAAGTAGTCGAAGAGAGGATACGGGTGGCCCACGGAACACACGGACTACACGCGTTGGACCCTTCAGGACATTTTTCCGTGTCTTCCGTGTATTCCGTGGGCAAATCTGATCGATGACCGGCTTCGCGCTCACGCTCGTGTTGATCGCGGCGGTGCTGCACGCGACGTGGAATCTTTGTGCGAAGAAGGCCGGCGGTGGGTTGGCGTTCGTGTGGTTGGTCACGGTCATCATCTGCACGCTCTACCTTCCGGTGCTGATCGGCTATTTCGTCTGGCAACAACCGGTCCTTACTCCGCAGGCGATCCTTTGGATCTGCGGCAGCGGCGTCCTCAAGACCGTCTACTCGCTCTTTCTCCAGCGTGCATATCGCACCGGCGATTTTTCCCTGATCTATCCGCTCGCGCGCGGCACCGGCCCGCTGCTCTCGACCATCGCGGCCATCGTGCTTTTGGGCGAACGACCCACGATCATGGCGATGGCCGGCGGCTTCGTGATCGTGGCGGCGATTTTCTTCCTGACCGATGGCACCCGGCTCTTTCATCAGGACCGGGCACACCTGCGCACCGCGATCAACTACGGCCTGATGTCCGGCGTGATCATCGCCAGCTACACCGTGTGGGACCAACACGGCGTGCATGTTTTGCGGATACCGCCCGTGATCTACGATGGCGGCACGGCCTTCATGATTCTCGTGCTCGTGACGCCCTTTGCCGTGTCGCGCCGGGCGGAGGTCGCGCGGCACTGGCGGGAGCACAAGCGCTATGCCTTCGGCATGGCCCTGTTTTCACCGATCGCCTACGTGCTCGTGCTGACGGCGATGGCGTTCACCCCGGTGAGCTACGTCGCTCCAGCGCGGGAAGTGAGCATCGTGATCGGCGCGTTTATCGGTGCGAAGTTTTTGAAAGAGGGCGATGGCCGGCGCCGCGTGTGGGCCGCAGCGGCGATGGCCGTGGGTGTGATCGCGCTGGCGCTCGGGTAAGGTATGCAGCACGGTTAGCCCGAACCCACCGCGCCGCATGAAATCTCGTATTCTCTGGGCCGTCGTCGTGCTCGCTGCACTCGCGGGGTTTTACTACACGACCATCCGGCCCATGCGAACGCCGGCGCCCGATGCCGGATTTGCCCGCAAGCTGCGCAAATTGCGCGAGGTCCCGCCGCCGGAAATTGCACCCCCACCGTTGCCGATGCCCGTCGTGAGCATGCCGACGATTGCGCTGCCCCCGCTCAATCAAACGATCGTCGTCCCGCCCGTCAGCACCCGCCGCGAAGACCGGAGACCGACTCGCATGGAAGTCCCGATTCAGGAGGCCGCCACGATCGACTTTTCCATCGGCGCGCCGGTCGTGCGCTCCGGTGGCCAGGATCAGGAAGCGCTCGACAAAGCCCTGCGCGAAATGGCGGAGGCGACCAAGAACACGACGTTCCCGCCGACGAAGAAGGATCCGTAATTGGTGGCCAGTAATCAGTCATCAGCGATCAGTCACCGATGGTCGAGGATCGATGCGATGGGTCGATCGAAACGACTGATTACGTTCCGAGTCCGATCACTGATTACTTCCGCCTCACCGCTTCCCGGTCAGCATGTCTTCCATCAGCGCGATCGCCGTCGCTTCGGTAATATCCTGCACGCTAAACTGGCGCACCGCGCGGCCCGCCTGGACGCCTTTCCCGATGACATCGCTCGCGGAGGCCTGACCGACGATCGCCGCATCCTTCAGCCGAATCGCCGTCGCCTGGATGTCGGGCACGGGATAGGTCGAATCGCCAGAGACC
>JANPIT010000861.1:0-2833 GCA_031425115.1 Opitutaceae bacterium
CCCGGACGGCTCGCGCTTCGAGCTCGTCGCCCACGGCCAGACCAATCCCTTTGGCCTGGCCTTCGATCCGCGCGGCGAGCTTTACACCGCCGACTCGCATTCGAAACCGGTCTATCTCCTCGTTCCCGGCGGCTATTACGAGGGCATCAGCAAAGAGCACGACGGCCTCGGCTTCGCGCCCGCCATCACCACCGAGGACCACGGCTCGTCCGCCATCGCCGGCATCGCGCACTACGCGGCGGCGTTGTATCCACGCGAGTATCACGGCAATCTTTTCAACGGCAACCCCGTCACCCGCCGCATCAATCGCGCGCGGCTCGACTGGCGTGGCTCTACACCCGTCGCCGTCCGCCAGCCCGATTTTCTCACGAGCGACGATCCCGCGTTCCGCCCCGTGCAGGTGAAACTCGGCCCCGACGGCGCGCTCTGGATCGCCGATTTCTACAACCCGATCATCGGTCACTACGAGGTGCCGCTCACTCATCCGGCGCGCGACAACACCCACGGCCGCATCTGGCGCGTCGTCTGGCGCGGCCTCGATGGCAGCGCCGCAACGCCTCCGCCGCCCAACCTCGCCCGCGAAAAAACCTCCGCGCTCGTCCCGCGCCTCAGTGACCCGAACCTCGTCGTCCGTTCGCTCGCCGCTGCCGAGCTCCTCGCGCGCACCGACGCCCGCTCCGCCGTCCCCGCGCTGCGCGCCGCCGTCGCGCGTCTCATCGCCGGGACCGACGCCTCCGCCGATGGCACGGCCGCCCTTCCGTTGCTCATGACGCTCGATCGGCTCGGCGCCGGCGAAGACGCCCTGCTCCGTCAGGCGTTGCTGCGACCGGACAGCGACGTCGCGATTGCCGCCCTCCGCACGCTCGCCGTGCGCGAACACCTCCCCGCGGATGCCGAGCCGCTCTTCAACGCGTTACTCACGCCCGCGGCATCCGAATACGCCGCGCGCGTGGCGGCGGATGTGTTTCGGCGTCACCCGCAGTCCTGGCAGCCAGCCTTGCTGCTCGCCCTCTTGGCCAAGGCCCCCCTCGCCGACACCGAGCTGACCTACGCGTTGCGCGTCGCGCTCAAGGCCCACGCGCTGCTCGCCGATGCGCCGACTCTCCGCACGTGGGCAGCCGGCAGCGTTGCTGCAGCTGGGCGCGTCGCCGAGGTGTGCCTCGCGGTGCCGACGCCCGCCGCCGCCGATTTTCTGCTCGGCCATCTCGAGGGCACAAATTTTGCGGGCAGCCGCGCCGGTGATTATGCCCGCCACGCTGTCCTGCAACTGCCCGCGGCCGACTTCTCCGCCGTGCTGCCGCTGTTTCAATCGCTCGCCCGCGCCGCCCCGAGCCAGCGCGTTGCCCTCGCCGAAGGCCTGGCCACCGTCGCCCTCAAACCCGGTCGCACGCTCCCCACTGTAGCAGAAGATTGGATGCGCGCGGAACTGGTCTCTGCCAGCACGACAAAGGATGCAAGCGTCGCGTTCCGGGCCCTCACGGCGCTGAAAGGAATTACCTTCCCCGCTAAGAACGCCCCCCTCCAAGCCATCGCGCTCGACCGCAACTTGCCGGAGCGAAATCGCACCGCCGCTCTCCGCGCGCTCGACCTCGGCACGCCCGAAACCGAGAGCACGCTCATCGCCGTGGTCGGGGGGCGCGACGCCAACACTTATCGCCGCATCGCCGCAGATCTTCTGGGCACGCCCGACGCGAGCCCTGCCGCCCGCAGCGCTCTGGCCGCCGCCTTCACCTCCGCCTCCGCCGATCTCGCACTCGGCCTCGCGACCGCGCTGGCGAAAAGCGACGCCGGAGCCGCCGAGCTCCTCGATCTCGCGGCCGCGGGCAAAGTTCGCGCTACCCTCCTGCGCCACCGCTATGTCGCCACCGCGCTGGAAAAACGCCCAGCGCCGCTCCGTGAGCGCGCCGCGTCCCTCACTCGCGCCCTACCGCCCGAAGATGCCCGCCTGGACGCACTGATCGCGCAGCGCCTCGGCGCCGCCGCGAGCTTCAAGCCCGATTCCGCCCGCGGCACCGCGGTCTTTGCCGTCCACTGCGCCGCCTGTCATCGCTTTCGCGAAACCGGCGGCAACCTCGGTCCCAGTCTCGATGGCATCGAGTCGCGCACGATGGCCCGCTTGGTGGAGGATATCCTCGACCCAAATCGCAACGTCGACCCCGCGTTCCGGCTCACCAGCGTCCTACTGAAAAGCGGCGAAACGCGCACGGGCATGAATCCGCGCGACGAACCAGACCGCGTCCTCCTCAAGGATCCCGCGACTGGTCAGGAGATGACTTTGCCCAAATCCGAGGTCCGCGAAATCACCGCCTCGCCCGCCTCGGCGATGCCCGCGATCTTCGAGTCCACCCTCACCGAGCAGGAGTTTTTCGACCTGATCGACCTCCTCCGCTCGCCGGCAAAATAACTCAGCGGTTCCCGAGGTGGAGCGGCTTGACCTCAAGCCGCTGGTTTTAGTAAGCCCGCGCCTTCCACCCCCCGCGCAGCCCGCAGAAGCGGCGTGGGGTCAAGCCGCTCCACCCTCAAATCGAGCCCCGGCGCCCGCGGAAAAATCTCTCAGCATTATTGCGTCAATTCTCAGCGGTGTCTTCCCTCCGGCTGTGTTACAGTGCTCCGCGTAGGCTCCGTTTTCCGCCCCGCCCACCCCATGAACTCCCGCTCCGCCGTCCTCCTCACCTGCGTCCTCGCGTCTGCCACTCTCGGTGCCGCCGACGGCACCCTCGCCTCGTATCGCAAACTCCAGCTCAGCGATCAGTTTTTGTGCGAAGGCTCCACCTTCGGTGACTTCAACCGCGACGGGAAACTCGATGTCGTCGCCGGCCCGTATTGGTATGCG
>JANPIT010000862.1:0-3367 GCA_031425115.1 Opitutaceae bacterium
CTCGCTCGTGGCGATCAGCCGCGACAGCGCGGGCTCTCACCTGCGGTATGCCGCGGCGACCGGCATCCGATTTCCCTTGGTCAGCGACCCGGAGGATCATTTTGCGCGGGCGACGGATTCACTTGTCGAGAAGTCCATGTATGGTCGCACGTTCATCGGCCCGCAGCGCGCGGCCTTTGTGCTCGACCGCGATGGCACCGTGCTGGCCGTGGCCGAAAAGGTCGATACCGCGGACCATGCCGCGCAACTGCGGGAACTGATTAAGCGGCTGTAACCTCTTTCGTTCCACCGGCGGCGCTTGGCGCGGACTCAAACCGCATTGCCGACCGGCCGTCTTTGGGCTCAATCCTACCCGCGCATGTCGAACCTTCCCTTGTGGCATCGTCGGGTTTGGTGGGTGCTGGTGGTGGCAATCGCGGTCGTGATCGTAATTTTCTCGCAGAGTCGCGGCTCCGGAGAGGCGGTTAAGTCCGCTGTGAACTCCACGTCGCGACATGCGACGGCAGGCGGTAATTCGCAGGCTGGCGCACTCGCCAGCGCCGCTCCGTTGCGTCCCTCGGCTTCGCGTCATCTCGCCGCTACAGCCGAGGCGTTGTTCTTGTATGCACAACCGGTCGACGCCCCGTCGCTCGATGCGGCGCTGCCGGCGCCGACGCGAGCGATTCATTACGTGCGACTCAACCGCGCGCTGATAACGGGCAAAGCGTCGCCGTTCTGGCAGAGGCCGGGCGTGGGGCGCGTGGAGTTGCCGCTGCCCGATAGCGGCGCACTCACGGTTGTGATGGATGCGAGTGAGATGCTCGGTCCGGATCGTTTCACGAGTGTGGGGCGGGTCGAAGGGCGGCCGCACAGTCGGGCGGTCTTTGCCTGGCACGCGGGGTTTCTGCACGCGTCGATCGAAGACCCGGAGCGGGGGAGTTTCGCTTTGCGCACCGCGACCGCGGAGCTGGCGCAATTTTATCAGATCGATGCCACACTGGTCCCACCGTGCGGCGGCGAACGTCCGGTCTCACGCGAGCCCCGCGTCCCGCCGCGCGCCGCGGGGAGCGTGCTGGCCCCGCGCGATTCGCGACTGGGCGTGTTCGCGGCCGCGGCGGCCGAAAATCCACAGCGCGCCGAAATACACGTGTTGATGCTCTACACGCCCACGGTGTTGAACACGCTCGCGGGCGCGGCTCGCGCGGCGGCGCTGCAAAGTGCGTTCGATCTGGCGATCGCGAAGACCAATGCGGCGTTCGAAGCGAGTCTCATCACTGCCCGCGTGAAGCTCGTGGGTCTTGCCGAAACTGACTACGACGAAAGCATCAGCACGCCGGCGAAAGTGCAGGACGACGCGCTGACGGCGCTCTACAAAGCGGACGACCGGGAGATGAACGAGATCCACGCGCTGCGCGACGCGAGTGGCGCGGATATCGTGTGCCTTGCGTTGGGCCGCCGCGATTCCGCCAGCAGCGGCCTCAGCTTTCTCCTCGACGTGCCGCACGATAATACCAACGCCGATTTCGCTTTCTCCGTGGTGCAATATACCTCGATCGCCGGCACGAACGTGGTGCCGCACGAGTTTGGCCACGTGCTCGGCTGCGCGCATGATCGCGCGAATGCGCAGAGCGGCGAGGGCGCTTACAGTTTCAGTTATGGTCATCGTTTTTTCGGTGCGGACGGCCGTCAGTATCACGATATCATGGCGTATCCGCCCGGCACGGAGCTCAGTTATTTTTCAAATCCGGACGTGATTGTTCCCGCGCCGGTTAACGCGGCCATCGGCATCCCGGCGGGCCGGCCGGGCGAATCGAATTGCGCGCTCACGATCGAGCTGAACGCGGTCGCGACGGCGGCATTCCGCCTGCAGACCCAGACGGCGGCGGGCGCCGGCACGCTCGTCAACGTCGCGACGCGCGCGTTCGTCGGCGTGCGGGACCAGGTGCTGATCGGCGGCTTCGTGGTCGAGGGCGCCGGGGAGAAGCAGGTGCTGATCCGGGCCTCGGGCCCCGCGCTGGCGAATTTTGGCGTGAGCGGCGTATTGGCCGATCCGGTAGTGCGCATTTTTTCGGGCGGGGTCGTGACGGCGGAGAACGACAACTGGAGTTCGCCGGCCGGCGTGGGGCGCGCGGCTGCCGCGGGCGAGATCGCGGCCGCGGCGGCGGGGGTGCGGGCGTTTCCCTTTGCCGCGGGCAGCGCCGACGCCGCCGTGCTCGTGACGCTGCCCGCGGGCGCTTACAGCGCGGTGGTCGAGGGTGCGCGTGATACCACGGGCTTGGGGTTGATCGAGGCCTACGAAAGCGGGACGGGCGGCGGGCGTATCATCGCTTTGGCGACGCGCGCTTATGCCGATCGCGAGGGAAAGGAAATTTACGGCGGCTTCGTGGTGGGCGGCGAACCGGGCACGACCAAGCGGCTGTTGATCCGCGTCCTCGGGCCGACGCTGGCCCGCGCACCGTTTCGCATGGCCAACGTGCTCGACGATCCGGAAATGGAAATTCGCAACGCGGAGGGTCAGATCATCCTCAAGAACGACGACTGGAGCACCGGCGCGGTCGGAGGCGCCAGCGCGGACAACGACTTCGCGCCGCTGGTGGCGACTTACGGTGAGCAACGAATTTTCGCGACAGGCCACGCGCCCACGAATCGGCGCGAGCCGTGCATCCTCGCTGATCTCGCGCCCGGGAACTACACGGTGATCGTGCGGCCGTTTGAGTTGCGTAGCTCGGACCCGTTGCGCCATCAGCCGGCGCAGCCCGGACTCGGGGTGGTGGAGGTCTACGAAGTCGGGCGTTGAGGGGAAATGCGCGCGAATGGTTGCGCGCGTCCCGACTAAGGAAAGAGCGGGCGAAGGGCGGTGCCACGAACTGACACACTGCGCGCTGCAGAGCAGGCGCACTCTGGCTCGCTGTTTTCCGCGGGCGGTTTGGTCTACGAGGACGAGGCGCAATTTGTGACATGGCGCAGAGTATGCGAACGTGTCGCACCATGGACTTTGCCAAACTCACCAAGATGTCGCGCGAGGCGATGACCGATGCGCAGAACATTGCGCGCCGCCACTCGAACAACGAAGTGGATACGTGGCATCTGCTGTCGGCCTTGCTCGCGCAGGAGAATGGAGTCGTGCCGGGTTTGCTCGACAAGATGAACTTGGGGGCGGGCGCCCTTCAGCTCGCAGTCGAACGTGAACTCGAGCGTCTGCCGAAGGTCAGCGGGGCGGTCGACACGTCGAAGATTTACGTGACGCAGGCGGTCAACGACTCGCTGACTCAAGCGGAGAAGGAAGCGGAGAAGTTGAAGGACGATTACGTCTCCGTGGAGCACTTGTTTCTTGGGCTACTCGACGCCGGGAAACCCGAGGCGTTGAAGAAGCTGTTCAAGAGCTTTG
>JANPIT010000863.1:0-2336 GCA_031425115.1 Opitutaceae bacterium
AACAGATCGATCCCGTCGGCCCGGGCGGCGAGACGGTGCTGGACTACGCGGTGTTCGATGCGCTGCGCGCCGGCTTCACCCGCGTAGTGTTTGTGATTCGGCGCGACTTCGAGGACCTCTTTCGCGACAAGATCGGCGCGCGTTACGCCGGGCGAGCGACGGTCGATTACGTTTTTCAATCACTGGACGCGCTGCCGCCGGGCGTCGTGGTGCCGGCGGGGCGCGAGAAACCGTGGGGCACGGGCCACGCGGTGTGGTGTGCGCGCGAGGCGATCACGGGAGATTTCGCGGTGATCAACGCGGATGATTTTTATGGCGCCGATTCCTTTCAGCGGCTCGCCCAATTCCTGGCGAGGTCGCGCGGCGGTGCGTTTGCCATGGTCGGCTTCCGACTCGCAAACACCCTTTCGGAACACGGCACGGTCGCTCGCGGGATTTGCACCTCCGATGACTCGGGCATGCTGCGCACGGTCGTCGAGCGCACGGGCATCGACCCGAAGGACGTCGGACCGGGCCTCGGATTTTCTGGCGAGGAGATCGTGTCGCTCAATTGCTGGGGCTTCACGCCTGCACTGTTCGCCGGGCTCGACCGACAGTTCCGGGAATTCCTGCGGACGCGCGCGAACGAGCCGAAGGCGGAGTTTTATTTGCCCGCGGCCGTGTCCGCGATGATCGAGCGCGGCGAGGCGACCGTGCGCGTGCTGCCGACGGAGAGCTCGTGGTTCGGGGTCACCTATCGCGAGGATAAGCCGCGAGTCGAGGCCTCGATCGCCGCTCTGGTGCAGGCGGGTCGCTATCCGGCGAAACTCTGGGGGTAATTGTTAGACGGTGAGTCGGGCGCATCGTTGAGCCGCGAAGTTACGCTGCACGAATTTGCGCTGACGCTGGACATTCCTCGAAAGCGTGATGACCGTTTCCGCCCCGCAAGCGCGGGTGGCCCGGCGCCGGTGCCGGGTCGCGATGCGCGGCGGCCCTCTGTCGTTATGCCCAAGCTCATTCGTGCCCGAGACCACCGCAACAGTCCCTTGGTCGAGCCCGGCCTGGGCGAACTGACTCTGACGTATTTCACGTTGTTGCGTCTCAACGCCGGCGAGGCGAAGACCCTGGATGTGCCGAGCTGCGAATTGTTGTGCGTTGTCCTGGCGGGCCGCGCGGACATCGCGGCGGGCGCGCAGGAATTCAAGAACATCGGGCGGCGCGCGGATATCTGGGAGGGGCCGGCCGACTCCGTGTATTGTGGCACCTGCCCGCGCGTCACGATCCGGGCGGCGCGCGATGGCACGGAGATCGCGGTGGCGGGCGGAATGTGCGAGCAGCCGTTCGCGCCGTTTCGGATTCCGCCCGAGGAGGTCGAGATGGTCGAGGTCGGCTCGGCGGAAACGCACTCGCGGCGGCGGATTTTTCATATCCTCGGCCAGAAACAAGCAGGCCGATCCGGCAAGCTCCTGGTGAGCGAGCTTCTCGGCAACGATGGTTGCTGGTCGGGGTATCCACCGCACAAGCACGACACCGAGCGGCCGCCGGAGGAAACGGATTTTGAGGAGCTGTATCATTATCGCTTCCGGCCGGAGAACGGGTTCGGCGCCCAGTTTTGCTACGATGGCATCGGCGGCGATCCCCAGGTCGTGATGACGCGGCACGGCGACACGTTTCTGATTGATCGCGGCTATCATCCGACCGTGCGCGCGCCGGGTCACGAGGGCTACATCTTCACCGTGCTCGTGGGTCGTCAGCAGCGCTCGCTCGTGCAGAACTTCGAGCCGCAGCACCGGCATTTGATGGAAAAGATTCCCGGGATTCAGGCGATGCGGGACAAGTTTCGCTGACGCACGCCGTAAAAATTGAGAGGTGAGGGTGGAAAGTTAAAAGTCACGGCGAGTCGTTGCTCGATGGGGCTTTCAACCGTCGCATTTCAACTTTCAACTGCTCGGCGTTTAGGCATGAACCCTCTTTTCGATCTCACGGGGCGCACCGCGCTCATCACTGGTTCCTCGCAAGGATTAGGTCTGGCGCTCGCGCGTGGGCTGGCCGGCGCCGGGGCGGCGATCGTGTTGAACGGGCGCAACGAAGCCAAACTCGCAGCGGCAGCCGAGGAGTTGCGTGCCGAGGGTGCGCGCGTGATGACCGCGGCATTCGATGTGACCGACGGCGCCGCGAGTGCGGCGGGCGTCGCGCGAATTGAGGCTGAGTTCGCCCCCATCGACATCCTGATCAACACCGCGGGCATTCAGCGGCGCGCGCCACTGGTCGAGATGACGGAGGAGCAGTGGCGCGCGGTCATCGATACGAATCTCACCAGTGTTTTCCTCGTGGCGCGGGCGGTGGCGCCGCGGATG
>JANPIT010000864.1:0-17781 GCA_031425115.1 Opitutaceae bacterium
CCAAAACCATTGATTGCGACTTTAACTGCCATGATGGGACTCCGAGTGGTTCAGTGTTTGATTGCTAAGGAGAGAGGTGTCCTCGCGAACGCGGACTTCTCAAACAAGCGGTCCGCGCTGCGGGATGCAAGGGGGTTTTGCGGCCTTGGGTCCGAACACTCCAAAACAATCTTTCTCTTCCCTCTTTCTCTTAATCTTTCTCCCCGTCGAAGGGTGCTACGAGAGCGCCCTGACGAAAGAGAAAGATAAAGAAGAACGAGAAAGAGTCGCCGACCCGGCCACCTACTCCGCACTCACCCACAACGCGCAGCTCAGCGCCGGCACCCACAACTGCGGCTCCACAGGCCGCTTGGCTCCGTGCGCATCGGATAGATAGAAGCGATCCTGGTCAGCCAGCATGTCCCACGCCTCCCTCGCCGAACCCGCGACGGACTCGCCAATCGGGATCGTTTGATCCCCGTTGGTGGGGTTTATGGCGAATAGCAGCCGTGCCGGGCCCTGCGAGAAGTCGGCGTTGTAGACCGCCGCCAGCGCGGGTGAGCCGGCCGCGGACACGAATTGAAAGAACCCTTCCGTGGGCCGCGAATGTTGCCGGAGCAACCGGCCGTATTCGCCCCGACGAAACGCGATCCAGTCCGCGAAATACGCGTGCGTGCCGAGGTAACGATAAAGCCGCCGGTAATCCAACGCGTTGAGGTCACCGCGCTGGTAGGTGTTGTTCACGCCATGCTTCGAGCGCAGGAAATCCTGTCCCTCGGATAGCATGGGAATGCCCAGCGACATGAAGAGCAGCGCCGCCATCAGGTGCGTCCGCCGGCGATCGTTCCCCGTCGGCATCCGGCCGTCGTGCTGCGAATTCTCCGTGATCATGTCGATCCACGTGCGGTCGTCGTGCGACTCGGTGTAATTCACCGTCTGTGCCGGCCACTTCGCGAAATACCACGGTGACCCGCGCAGGAAATATTCCATGCGCGCCGGTGCGCCGTTGCCGCGCACGTAGTCGCGCACGAAATCGCGGTAGCCGTCATTCCACGACGACCAGCCCGTATCGCGCAACGCGCCCGCGATGTGGCCCCGGAAGCTCCACGGCTCGGCGATCAGAATTACGTTCGCGTTGGCCTTCTTCAACGCCCCCTCGATGTCGCGCAACACATCGACCCCCAGCAGCTCCGCCAGATCGAAGCGGAAACCGTCGACGCCATACGCGTTCATATAGTGGAGGCAGCTATCGATGATCAGCCGCCGCGCCATGGCCGACCGCGCGCGCAGATCGTTGCCGCAACCACTCCAGTTCGTGAGCTGGCCGTTCGCGTCGAGTTCGAAGTAATACAGCTTGTCCACCGCCATGAGGTGCGCCGGCACGCCGACGTGATTGAATACCACGTCGACGATCACCGCCATCCCGCGCTGGTGGAACGCCCGCACGAGTTCCTGCAACTCGCGCACCCCGGATGCACTCTCCGGCTGGAGCGCGTAGGTGCTCTCCGGCGCGAAGAAATTATTCGTCATGTAGCCCCAGTGATATTCGTCCGTCCGGACGCTATCGCATTCGTGCAACGGCTGGAGCTCGACGCAGTTTACCCCGAGGTGATGCGGATAAAAATCCTCGCTCTCCACCCACTTGCGCAGCCCCGTGAAACCGCGTCGCTCCTCCGCGGTGGCCTTGACGGGCGCGTTTGCCGCGAGGTCGCGCACATGCGTCTCCATGATCACGAGGTCCTGCCACGCGGGCGTTCTGAAACTGTGATCAGCGCCCTCCCGCACCCACGCATCCGATAACACGATACCTGGCCCGGCGTGGCCCACGGCGGCGAGCGCATAAGGATCCAGCACCCGGACCGCCGGATTGAAGCCGTTCGGCCCCGGTCCCTCGCGCACCCCGTCCAGCGAATACCAATAGAACCAACCGTGCAGGCTGGCGTTGAGCGCGATCTCCCATACTCCCGCAGCGCCATCGGCATCCGCCCGCCGCGTGAGCGCATATTCCAATATCTGCGCGGGAGCAGGCGGCTCCGGCGGCGTCGCGAGCTCGGCGACGGTTGATACCTTTGCTGGCTCCCGCGCCGCCGCCCAGGCGGGCCGCTCCTGCGTCACGTGCAACGTCACGCTCCGTGCGCGCGGCGCGAAAAGCCGGAAAATCGTTTCCTCCCCCCGCACGATCGCGCCAAGCCGGAGATCGGTTTTCAGTTCGTAGAAAAATGCTCCCGGCACGAGCGGACAGGTCTCACCGCGGCCGTCCGCCCAACCCACATTCCACGCTTCCGCGAGACAAAGGCTTTCGCTCACCGTGAAGCGCCACAGATGCCACCCGGTCCGCGTCGGATCGAGGAAGCGGTTGAGATTCCCATCCTGATCGCGCACGACATTCGGCGCGTCCGTCGGAGGCACCAGCCACTGGTGCTCGCCCGTCACAAATTTGAATCGCTGCCCCCAGCCGAGGAAGCGCGCCGCGTCCCCGCTCCAGCGCAACACCCGCTCGCCCTCCAGCTCCGCGGGCACCATGCGCCACTCCTCTTTGCCGACGGCTTGGTGCCAGTCGTTGAAATCTCCCGCGAGGTAAACCGTGTCGCGTCCCGGATCGATGTCGCAGCCGTGCTCGAGCGGCAGCACAAACGTGATCTCCCCGTCGGCGTTGTTGAAAAAATATCCGTAAGCCCGGCCCGCGGGCAACCCCGGCGCCGGCGCCAGCGCACTGGGAGCGGGACAGTGTTTACCGAGCGTAAACCGCGGGTGGTAGCGGCCCACCCAGTCGCGATCGAGTTCGATGATGCCGGAATTGGGCGATTCGAGCCAGGCGCGGAGAATGCGGTGCGGGTCGGCCATGCGTGAGAACCGGAGAGCATTTCCGCGGCCACCGCGGCGACAAGCGGTATTTCGACTAACCGCTTAATCGTCGCGCTTTCTCGAACGCCCGAAGTTGCGCTCCAAGTGGCAATTTTGTGACACGCCGGGATGGATCGTGACTTTCTGCCAGCCGGCGGCTCCCTTCGCCCGCATCCTGCTGTTCCCGCGTCCGCGGTCCCCCCATGAAATTCTTCCAGCGTCCGATCCTCCTGCTCTCGTTCCTCGTGCTCGCCGTCGTCGCCCGCGCGACCATCGGCACTGGCCTCCAGTTGCAACTCGGCAATCCCAGCAACGCCACGGCCGACCCCACCAATCGCACGCGTTACCTGATCCAGCGTCCCCAATACTCTCTGGACTATAACGACACCCAGCGTGAGCCCAATTGGGTCGCCTGGAATCTCACGTCGACCGATGTCGGCAGCAGCGGTCGCTCGCCCGATTTTTTCGCGGACACGAGCTTGCCCGCAGGATTCTACCAAGTCCTCCCGACCGACTATTCCGGCTCCGGCTACGACCGCGGCCACATGACGCCGTCGGGCGACCGCACGATCACGCGCGCCGACAATGACGCGACGTTTCTCATGACGAACATCGTGCCGCAGGCTCCCGACAACAACCAGGGCGTGTGGGCAAGCTTCGAAACCGAGTGCCGTTCCCTCGCCGCGGCGGGCAACGAGATCCTCATCGTCAGTGGACCCGGCGGCTATGCTGGCTCGACGATCGCGAGCGGCGTGGCGATTCCCGGCTACGTTTGGAAAATTGCCGTCGTCGTGCCCCTCGGCGCGGGGACAGCACTCAGCCGCATCGACGCCAACACTCGCGTCATCGCCATCAAGATTCCCAATGTCGCGGGCGTCCGGAACAATCCGTGGCAGCAATATATCACCTCTGCGGCCCAGCTGCAGACCGACACCGGACTGACCTTTTTCACCGATCTCTCGCCGTCAATCGCTTCGGCCCTCCGCACCAAGGTCGACGGCCAGACCGCCACCGGCGCTCCCGTGATCACCACGCAGCCGACCGCTCAGAGCGCCGCCGTCGGGGGCAGCGCGGCGTTTGCCGTCACCGCCTCGTCCACCCCCGCCAGCACCCTCACCTATCAATGGCTGAAAAACGATGACGCCATCACTGGCGCGACCAACGCGTCGTTGAATCTCAACAGCGTCACGGCGACGTCCGCCGGCACCTACACCGTGGTCGTCACCAATAACGTCTCGGCCGTCACGAGCGCCGCAGCCGCACTCGTGATTACCGGCATCGCCCCCACGATTTCCGCAAATCCCCCCGCGCGCACCATCGCCGCCGGCGGCTCCGCCACGTTTACCGTCTCTGCCAGCGGCTCGCCCACCCTCACCTATCAATGGCGCAAGGGCGCCACGAATCTCACCAATAGCGCCACGATCGCTGGCGCCCTCTCGGCCACGTTGACGCTCACCAATGTCCAGGCGGCTGAGGCAGGAAACTACAACGTCGTCGTCACGAACTCCGTTAATTCCGCGACGAGCGCCGACGCCGCGCTGAGCGTCACGCCCGCCGCCCCCACAATCGTCACGGCACCCGCGGCGCAGTCAGTCACGATCGGCAGCACGGTTGCTCTCAGCGTGACCGCCAGCGGCACCGCGCCCTTCACCTATCAGTGGCGCAAGGGCACGACGACGATCACCGATGGCCCTACTGGCAACGGCTCGACTTTTTCCGGCGCCCTGACCGCAACCCTCACCCTCACCAACGCCCAGAGTGCCGATGCCGCGAACTACGATGTCGTGGTGTCCAACACCATCGCTCCCAGCGCCACCAGCACAACTGCCGCTCTCACTGTCAGCGCGACGGCCACGCCGAGCCTGGCGACGTGGACTTTCGGCGCGGGTGCCGGCACCGAAAACCCCGCGCCCACGAGCGGCCTCCCCTCAGATGTGACCGGCGGCACAGTGACCCAAGGCAACAACAACGGCACGACGACCCTCGTCACCGCCACTTCCCCATCGAGTGGCACCGGCGCTTACACCGGCAACTCCGGCACGAATAACGCCGGCGCCGCCGCGCGCACGGGCGCGCTGAACCAAACTGCCACCACCGGCTCCGCTTATTTTCAGTTCACGCTCACACCCGCCACCGCGAACAAGCAAATCGGCGTCACGGCCCTCACGTTCGGTTCGCGCAGCACCGGCACCGGCCCGCAGGCGTATTCCATTTTCTCCAGCGTGGACAATTTCACCACCGCCCTCGCGACCGGCACGCTGCTGGCCAACAGCGCGTGGGCGCAGATTTCACCCACGTTTACCTCGGTCACCGGCCCCACCGGCGCGCCCATCACCTTCCGCATCTACGGCCACAGCGGCACCGGCTCCCCTGGCACCAACACCGCCAACTGGCGCATCGACGATCTCAAAGTCACGCTGACGACCACGGCTGCCGCGCCGACCGCGCCCGCTATTGCCAGCACATCTCCGACCACTGGCGCCACTGCCGTCAACGGCGCCTCGCCGATCACGGTCACGTTCAACCAAGCCGTCACGGTCAGCAGCGGTTGGTTCTCCATCACAAGTGCGGCCACGGGTGCCGTCGCCGCGACCGTTACGGGAGGTCCCACGACCTACACGTTCACGCCGCCGGTCAACTTCACGGAAAACGACACGGTGACCGTCACCCTTTCCGCCGCGCAAATCACCGACTCCGCCACGCTCACCCTCCGGCCCGCCGCCAACACCACGTTCTCCTTCACCACCGCCGCACCCGTCGCCCCGGGCATCGCTACCGCACCCGTCGCCACGACCGCTGCGGCCGGCGGCACCGCGACGTTCACGGTGGTCGCAAGCGGCACCGCGCCGTTCAGCTACGTCTGGCGCAAGGGCGGCACGCCCATCACCGGCAACGGTTCCGCCACGACCCCCACGCTCACGCTCACCAACGTCCAGACCGGCGACGCCGCGAACTACGACGTCGAGATCAGCAACGGCATCGCACCCGCCGCCACGAGCACTCCCGTTGCCCTCACCGTCACGCCGACCGCGCCGGTTGTCGTCACGCATCCCATCGCCGCGACGGCAGTCCACGGCGCCAACGTCACCTTCACAGTCGCCGCGACCGGCACCACCCCTCTGACTTATCTTTGGCGCCGCGGCGGCAACGCGCTCGCCAACGGCACCAGCGCCAACAACGCCACCGTCTCCGGCGCCACCACCGCCACGCTCACGTTGACCGGTGTGACCTCCGCCGATGTCGCGAGCTACGACGTGGTCGTCTCCAACGGCGTGAATCCGTCGGCGACGAGCAATGCTGCCGCCCTCGCGGTCACGCTTCCGCCCGCCGGCCCGACCGCGAACTACGCAGGGAATAACTACCACCAGGACTTCAACACGCTCCCCTCGACTGGCACGTTCACGCTCAGTGGTTCCGGCAGCACTGTGGTCGCGCTCAGCGCCGCCTCGCCTTCCGGCGTAGGGGCGAGCGGGATGACCGGTTGGTCGATCAGCCGTTATGCTGGAACGAATACGACGGGCGCCTCCGCGGTCGCGCCGCCGTTCACCATCAACAACGGCAGCTCCAATTCCGGCAGCATCTACTCCTTCGGCACGACTGTCACCGCACCCGTCACCAACGACCGCGCCTTAGGCACCGTGAGCAGCGGCAGCACCGTCGGTCGCTTCGGTGTTTCGTTTGTGAATACGACGACCACCACGATCACGCAGGTAACCGTCAGTTACGTCGGCGAACAATGGCGCCACGGCGGCGTCACTACGCCCAACAAACTGACGTTCGCCTACGCGATCGGCGCAAACGACATCAACATCGGCAGCTTCACCGCCGTGCCGCAGCTCGACTTCACCGCGCCGATCGTAACGAACACGACGCTCACGCTCGATGGAAACTTATCCGCTAATCGCGTGGCCATCGTGCCCTTCAGCATCTCCGGCCTGACCTGGGCGCCGGGCCAAACCATTACACTGCGCTGGACGGACGTGGATGACACCGGTTCTGACGACGGTCTGGCCGTCGACGATTTCTCCTTCACCGCCGCGCCCGCCCTCGATCTCCAGCCACAGCCCCAGACCATCATCGTCGGCGCGACCACGACGCTCCGGGTCCAAGCCACCGGCACCGGCACCCTATCGTATCAGTGGCGTAAGGACGGCAATGACCTGGCCGAAGGCGCCGTCACCACCGGCACGCGGACCGCCACTTTGACGCTGACGAATGCCACCACCGCCGACGCGGGCAGCTACTACTGCCTCGTGACAAATGCCCTCGGCTCCACGCCAAGCGACAGTGCCACCCTCACCGTCAACAAAGCCACCGCCCCCGTCGTGCTGGCCGGCTTAAACGCGACCTTTAACGGCACCGCTCGCGCCGTGACCGCCACCACGACGCCCGGCGGCCTCTCCGTGGCATTCACCTACGACGGCAACGCCACCCTCCCGACCAATGCCGGCACCTATGCCGTCGTGGCCACCATCAATGACGCCAACTACCTGGGTAGCGCCACGGGCTCCCTCGTGATCGCCCCCGCCACCGCCACGGTCACCCTCTCTGGCCTCACGGCAGCGTATGATGGTATCGCAAAAGTGGCTACAGCCACCACCTCGCCCGCCGCCCTGCCGGTTGCCTTCACCTACGACGGAGGCGCCACCGCCCCGATCGCCCCGGGAAGTTTCGCCGTCGTCGGCACAATCACCCACCCTAACTACACCGGCTCCGCCAGCGGCACGCTCGTCATCGGCAAGGGCACTGCGACGGTCACGCTGGGCAACCTCGCGCAGACCTACAACGGCTTCGGCCGCCCGGTCTCGGCGGTCACTGTTCCCGCAGGCCTGCCCGTTGACCTCACTTACAACGGCAGCCCCACGCCCCCGGTGAATCCGGGATCGTATGCGATCGTCGCCACCGTCAACGACGTCAACTACACGGGCACCGCCAGCGGTCTGCTGGTGGTCAGCAAGGCGTCCGCCACGATCACGCTCGCCAACCTGAACCAAACCTACACCGGCACCCCGCGCGCCGCCACCGCAACGTCCGGCACGCCTGTCGCCAGCATCCGCGTTACCTACAGCGGCGACGCCAACGCTCCCACCAACGCCGGCAGTTACGCCGTCACCGCGACGATTGAGGATGCGAATTACAGCGGCAGTGCGACGGGCACCCTCACAATCGCCAAGGCGTCGCAAACGATCGCTTTCGGCCCCCTGCCCAGCGCACCCACCGTCGGCGCCGCCTTCTCCGTCAGCGCAACCGCCAGTTCGGGTCTGCCGGTTACTCTGGCGGTCGCGAGCGGCAACGCGACCGCGAGCGGTTCGAGTATCACCTTGCTCGATACTTCGCCCGTCACCCTCCGCGCCACGCAAGCCGGGGACAACAACACGCAAGCCGCGACCACCGAGACCACGCTCACCGGCACGGCCGCACCGCTGCAGACGCAGACGATCACCTTCGCCGCGCTCGCCGATCGCCCGACCACGGCCGCGCCGTTTGCACTCACCGCCACGGCAAGCTCCGGCCTTGGCGTCGGTTTCGAACTCCTCAGCGGCCCCGCGACCCTCAGCAACGGCACGGTCACCCTGACCGGCACCGTCGGCACGGTCGTTCTCCGCGCCACGCAAGCGGGCAACACCGCCTTCGCTCCCGCTCCGCCCGTCGAACGGTCTTTCCGCGTGATCCGCGCCGGGTTTGCCGGCGTTTACTTTGGCACACTCGGCAATGGCGGCACCTTCGCCCTCATCATCAACGCCGACTTCACCGGCGTGTTTCTCGCGTTCGCCCCCGGCTCGCGCACCGCCTATATCAGCCGCAGCATCGTGATTAACTCCGATGGCCGCTTCCGTTTCGTCACCACGACGACCGGCGGCGGGACCCCCGCGGCCAACGTCGGCACCCCGCCGATCGCCGCCGCCATCGACGATCTCATCATCGAGGGCACGATCGCAGCGGACGGCACGCTCTCCGGCGCCTCGACCACCGGTGCCGCGCTGTCGCTCAGCGGTAACCGAACCTCCGATACGGGCAACGCCGCCGCCACCGCCGGCTTCTACCAGGCCGGCGCGGCCGGCACCTCGGCCACCACGTTCGCCATCGTGAGCCCGACCGGTCAGGCGCTGGTCGTCACGCAACTCGGTTCCGTCGTCGATGGCGGCACGGGCACGGTCGATGGCAACGGCCGCCTCGCCCTCACGACCGCCGGCCAGCAAGCCGTCGTCGCCACGCTTTCCGCCGAGAATGCCGCGCTCAACGCGTCCATCACCACCGCCGCGGGCGCGAGCACGCTCTTCTCCGGCGTCGCCGCCAACTCCGCCGCCGCCACTACGCAGCGCATCGTTAACATCTCCACGCGGACCACCGCCGGCAGCGGCGACCAAGTCGCCATCGTCGGCTTCGTCATCGCCGGCTCGGAATCCAAGACCGTGCTGGTGCGCGCCGTCGGTCCTGCCCTGCGCAACTTCGGCGTTGCGACCGCACTCACCGCGCCGCGCCTCGAACTGCTGCGCAGCGGCAACAGCACGCCGGTTGCCATCAACACCGGTTGGAGCGGCGGCGCCAACAGTGCCGACCTGGCCAGCGCCGCCGCGCGCTCGGGCGCCTTCGCGCTCACGGCCGGCAGCGCCGATGCTGCGATCCTCACCACGCTCACCCCCGGCAACTACACCGCGATCGTCTCCGCCGCCAACGGTGCGGCCGGCATCGGCCTGGTCGAGGTCTACGATATTTCTGGCGGGTCGAGCGCGCAACGGCTTGCCAACCTCTCCACCCGCGCCGCCGTCGGCACCGGGGACAGCACCCTCATCGCCGGCGTCGTCGTTTCCGGCACCACTCCGAAACGCGTGCTCATCCGCGCCGCCGGCCCGGCCCTCGCGCAATTCGGCGTATCCGGCGTCCTGGCACGCCCCGTTCTCACGCTCTTCTCCGGCAGCACCAACCTCGGCACCAACGCCGGCTGGAGCACCTCGACCGACGCCACCGCCATCACCGAGGCGGCATTGCGCACCGGTGCATTTGCGTTCGGCGCCACCAGCGCCGACGCCGCGATGGTCGTGAACCTCGCGCCCGGCGCCTACACCGCGCAAGTCACCGGCGTGGGCAACACCACGGGCGTCGCACTCGTCGAGATCTACGAGCTGCCCTGAACGGGCACCTCTCCTCGTGGTTATGCACGAGCACGAGATCCGCTGAGACAGCCGATTGTGGTTCGAGGTGGAGCGCGTTGTCCCTAACGCGCTTTCAGGACTATCGCACGCATCTCAAACCAGCGTCTTGAGGACAAGCCGCTCCACCTCCATGATTCAGTCCTCCTGATGTTGAAACCTGTTTTCCGTTCCTGGCCCATCGTCACGACCGCGCTCTTGGCATTGATTTTCGCCGCCGTCGCGCACGCGACGATCAATCCCGCCCTGCAGATGCAGCTCGGCAACCCGAGCGGCGCCACCAACGATCCGGCCAACCGCACGCGCCACCTCATCCAGCGCGCCCAATACGCGCTCGATTACAACGACACCACCCGCGAGCCCAACTGGGTCGCGTGGAACCTCACGGCCACCGATGTCGGCTCCAGCGGACGCGCCGATTTTATCACCGACACCTCGCTGCCTGCCGGGTTTTACCGGGTCACCCCCAACGACTACACCAACTCCGGTTTCGACCGCGGCCACATGTGCCCGTCGGCCGATCGCAGCGTTACCGTCGCGGACAACGAGGTGACGTTCCTGATGTCGAACATCCTCCCGCAGGCCCCCGACAACAACCAGGGCGTCTGGGCCAGCTTCGAGACCTACTGCCGCACCCTCGCCGCCGCCGGTAATGAGATTCTCATTACAAGCGGCCCGAGCGGCTTTGCCGGCACCTCGATTGCCAGCGGCGTCGCGATCCCCGGCCACGTCTGGAAAATCGCCGTCGTTGTTCCACTCGGCGCCGGCACCGCACTCAGCCGCGTCACGACGACCACGCGCGTCATCGCCCTGAAAATCCCCAACGTCCAGGGCGTGCGCAGCAACCCCTGGCAGCAATACGTCACGTCCGCCGCCCAGCTCGAGACTGATACCGGCTACCGCTTCTTCACCGACCTCCCCACCCCGATCGCCACTGAACTTCGCACGCGCGTCGACGGCCAGAACGCCTCCGGCGCCCCGAACATCACCACCCACCCCGTCGCCCAAATCACGCTCGCCGGCGGCAGTGCGACCTTCGCCGTCTCCGCAAACGGGACCGCGCCGCTCAGCTATCAATGGATGAAGGGGGACTTGGAGATCGCGGGTGCGACGAACGCGACGCTTTCACTCGTGGCCGTGCAGGCCAGTGACACCGCGAGCTACAGTGTCGTCGTCACCAACGCCGCCGGCTCCGTCGCGAGTAATGCCGCGCCCCTCACCGTGAACCCCGCCGCCACGAGCAACGGCGCGTATTGGAATTTCGATAACGCCACCGCCGCCGCGCTCGCGCCCGGCGTCAACGCGAGCCCGCTCACGCAGCACAACAACAACGGCACGACCGCCACAATCACGAGCGTCTCCGTCTCGAGCGGCTACACCGGCGCCTCGGGCGCAAACAACGCCGGCGCCGCCGCGCGCACTGGTGCGTTGAACCTCGCAGCCGGCGGCTCGGCGTTTTTCGAGTTCACGCTCACTCCGGCCGCCGGGCACCGGCTCGTGCTCACCGGCATTTCCTTCGGCGCGCGCAGCACCGCGACTGGCCCGCAGGCCTACGATATTTTCACGAGCGCCGACAACTACACGACGCGCATCGCGACCGGCGCGCTCGCCAACGACAGCGGGTGGTCGCGGCAAACCGCATCGTTCGGCGCCGTCACGGGCGCAGCCGGCGCGGCGCTCACGGTCCGCGTCTACGGCTATGCCGGCACGGGCAACGCCGGAGCCGGCACGGCGAATTGGCGGATCGACGATCTTTCCATCGCGGCCAATGCCGTATCCACGGCGCCGCGACGCAGCTACGCAGGGTATTATTTTGGCACGATCGCAGCGCAAACGGGCGCCGGCGCGCCGACTGGCGGCGCCGTTGCGCTGCGTATCAATGCCGACAACACCGGCGTCCTGCTCGCCTTCCAGCGGATCGCCGCCTTTTTGGCCGATCTGATCGCCGGGGGCTACGAGGAACACACGCGCACCTACGTGAGCCGCAGTGTCGTCGTGGCCGACGACGGCTCCTTCAATTTCACCGGCTCCTCCTACGTCTCGTCGTCGGTTTTCCAGTCAGCTTTTCCCCTGGGCGTGACGACCTTCCCGAATATTTTGACGCCGGCCTTCCCGAATGTTTCGACGCCGGCCAAACCGCTATTGGTCTCCCCCGGGATTTCCTTTCGCGGCAAGATCGCCGACAACGGAACGCTCACGGGCACTCTGTCCGAGTCGTCCACTTTCACGGCCACCCGATCTCCCGACACGGCTGGAGCCTCTGCCGCCGCCGGATTCTTTCAGGCGGGCGGCGCCGGTGATTCCACTCAGGTCCTCAGCCTAATCACTCCGAATGGCCAGTCGCTGGTGCTCGTGCATCTGGCGGATCAACTCTACGCGGGGGCCGGTTCGCTCAGCGCGGGCGGCACCGCCACCATCTCGTCCCCGGGGCAGCAAACGATCGCGCTGTCGTTTTCAGCCGCCACCAGCGTGCTCACCGTCACGTTACCCGGCCTACCGGGTATCTCGCCGACCTTTACCGGAGTCGCCGCGGATTCCCCCGCGGCCGCCGCCCAGCGACTCGTCAACCTCTCGACCCGCACCACCGCCGGCACGGGTGATCGCGTCGCGATCGCCGGATTCGTGATCACCGGGCTCGAGTCGAAGTCCGTGCTCATCCGCGCCGTCGGCCCTACGCTGCGCAACTTCGGCGTCACCGCACCGCTCGCCGCACCCCGTCTTGACCTGATGCGCGGCGGCACGCCGACGCCCATCGCCACCAACACCGGCTGGACCACCGCCGCCAACAGTGCCGAGCTCGCCGCCGCCGCCACGAGCTCCGGCGCCTTCGCCTTCTCCGCCGGCAGCGCCGACTCCGCCCTGCTCGCGACCCTCGCACCCGGCTCCTACACCGCTGTCGTCAGCGCGGCGGACGGCCGCGCCGGCGTTAGCCTCGTCGAAGTTTACGATCTCACCGGCGCCGCCAAACCCCAGCGACTCGCCAATCTCTCGACCCGCGCGCTCGCCGGCACCGGCGACGAGACCCTCATCGCCGGCGTCGTCGTTTCCGGCACCACCCCGAAACGCGTGCTCATCCGCGCCGCCGGCCCGGCCCTCGCGCAATTCGGCGTATCCGGCGTCCTGGCACGTCCCGTTCTCACGCTCTTCTCCGGCACGACCATGATCGCCACCAGCACCGCCGCCGCCGACTCCGCGATGGCCCCCGAAGCGACTGCCCGCACCGGCGCCTTTGCTTTCCCGGCGACCAGCGCGGACGCGGCGCTCGTCCTCAACCTCGCGCCCGGCGCCTACACCGCGCAAGTCACCGGCCTGAATAACACCACCGGGATCGCCTTGGTGGAAATCTACGAAGTGCCCTGAGCGCGGCTCCTACTCTGGCTCGTGCTCGTGCTCGTGCTCCTACTCGTGCTCCTCATCCCGCTCGATCCGCCAGATTGACGAACCGGATCAAGAGTAAGAGCACGAGCACGATTACGATTTTGAATCACTCGTGCAGCGAAACGGAAAGCGGCCGACCCAGCGTCGCTCGTCCAAGCCGTGGCAGGCCGCCCGTTAAACCAACCCGGCGCGTTGACCTTCGCGCGCTTTCCACCTCGATGTGGGCTGGCTAATGTCGAAACCGCCTTTCCGTTACTGGCCGCTCGTCGCGGTCGCACTGCTCGTGATCGCCGCCGCCTTCTGGTGGCGGGGACGCTCCATGTCGGCCCCGCCGAAGCCGCCGACCCCGACCGCCTCCGCGACGCCTCCCGCCACTGCACCGTCTGCGGCTCCCGCGCCCGCACCCACCCCGGCCGACGCGCCGCCCGCTCCGCCGCTTTCCGCCACCGAGATCGCCCTCAACACCGCCCTCGCCACGCCCGACCCCCGCACCCGCGCGCAGGCGTTCGGCCAGCTCTTCCACGCCCTGACTCAATCCGACCCGGAAGCCGCTCTCGCCTATCTTCGCAAAATGCCGCGCGGGCAGGAATTTTCGCAGTCGCTGTTTATGCTGCTGGATACGATCGCCCGCCGCGATGTTGACCGCGCGCTCGACGTTGCCGCCGAGCTCGCCGTCGCGCGCGAGGACAAGGCCTTCTACAGCGCCCTCTTCGATCGCCTCGCCCGGGAAAACATTCCGCTGGCGCTCCCGCGGCTCGACCGTGTGCCCGCCGGCGAGGCCCGCGACTACGCATTCCGTGCCCTCTCCGACGCCTGGGCGCGCACCGATCCCGCGCGCGCGCTCGCTTGGGCGCAGCAGCTCACCAACCCCGCCGACCGCAATCCCGCGCTCGAAACCATCCTCCGCACCGTCTCCGAACGCGACCCGCTCGAGGCCATCGCGCTCGCTGAAAAATCCCTCACCGGCGCCGCCCTCGAGCGCACCATTTCCATCGCCCTCCAGCGCCTGACCAACACCGATCCCGCGGCCGCCGCCGCACGCGTGAACCTGCTCCCGCCCGGCGATACCCAGACGATGACCGCCGTAAACGTCGCGCGCGCCCTGGCCGACCAGAAGGGAATCGATTCCGCTCTCGCTTGGATCGCCGCGCTGCCCATCGAGCTCACTCGCTGGGTCGTTCTGAACAACGTGCTCACGACCTGGTCGCAGAAAGATCCCCTCGCCGCCGCGCGCTACGTGGCGGAGCTGCCACCCGGCGGCGGACTCGATTTCGCCGCCCAACACATGGGCCTGCTCCTCGGGAGCAAGCCGCGCGACGCCATCATGTGGGCCGAGGCGTTGCCCACCGCCTCGTCGCGCGAAGCCGCCTACGTCTCGATCGCGTCCGCCTGGGCGCAACGCGAGCCGACCGAGGCGGTGAAGTGGGCCGTGACCCTGCAAGGCGAGCCGCTCCGCACCAACGCGCTCGCCGGCGCCTTCACGTATTGGCAGATGTTGGACCAAAACGCGGCGCGCAACTGGATCGAGCAGGCCAATCTTCCGCCCGCCACCAAGGCCAAGATTCAATACCGCGAGCGCTGAGCCGCGCGCTCGTTCGTTTGCTGTGCCCGCCGCGAAAGAAAAAATTCTCGTCGCCATGTCCGGCGGCGTCGACAGCTCCGTCGCGGCGCTGCTGCTCAAACAGCAGGGCTACGATGTCGTCGGCGCCTACATGAAAAATTGGATCAACGAGGACAACGTCCTCGGCGATTGCCCGTGGCAGCAGGATATCGTCGACGCCCGCGCCGTGGCCGAGCACTTGGGGATCGAGTTTCACGTCGTGAATCTCATGCGCGATTACCGCGAGAAAATCGTCGACTACCTCCTCGATGGCTACGCCCGCGGCCTCACTCCAAACCCCGACATAATGTGCAACCGCGAGATCAAGTTCGGAGTCTTCCGCGCCTGGGCCCGCGACCACGGTTTCTCAGCGGTCGCCACGGGGCACTACGCGCGGCGCGTTGCGACTGCGGACTGCGGAGTGCGGAGTGCGGATTCCCGAACCGACCAACCCACGCCCGCGCCCCAGCCAATCCAAAATCCAGAATCCAAAATCCAAAATTGGCACCTCCTCGAGGGCGCCGACAAAAACAAAGACCAGTCCTACTTCCTCGCGCTGCTCTCGCAGGCGCAGCTCGCCGACGCGCGTTTTCCCATCGGCCACCTGGCGAAGCCTGAACTGCGCGCCCTCGCCCGCGACGCGCAACTCCCGACCGCGGACAAAAAGGACAGCCAGGGGATTTGCTTCATCGGTGAGGTAAAGATGGCCGATTTCCTCCGCGCCTATGTGCCCGACGCCCCCGGCCCGATCGTGCGCGCGACAGATGGCCGCGAGCTGGGCGCACATCGCGGCCTGCATTTCTACACACTCGGCCAGCGCAAAGGCATCGGCGTCCCGTCGAACACCGATCACGCGGCCTACGTCGTCGTCGGAAAACGCGCGGCCGATCGCGCGCTGCTCGTGGCCTTCGACCATCCGGATGCGCCGGGGCTTTTCCAACGCGAGGTGCGGGTTCACGCGTTGAGTTGGATCGGCGAGCCCATCACTACTCCGCGCACCCTCGAAGGCCGCGTGCGCTATCGCGATCCACGCGTTTCCCTCGAATTTCTCCCCGAGCGCTCCGACCACGCATCAGGGACAACCGCCCTCATCCGTTTCCGTGAACCACAGCGGGGTCTGGCCAGCGGCCAAGTGCTCGCTTTCTACGACGGAGAGCAGCTTTTAGGCGGCGGCGTGTATCTCTAAGAGACTGGCAACGGCAGCTAAACGCGGAGGGCGCGGAGAGCGCAGAGAAAAAACGCTGAATGCAGGGTCAGTCGCGTCACCCAGAAGGGAGCCACTCGCGCACTGATTTTCCCCGCTCTTGCTCCGCGAACTCCGCGCCCTCCGCGTTTCAATCTCCGTTTTCAGGCAAACCTCCCTGCGCGCGAAAAAGTTCGTCGCGGCCGGCGCGAGCGCATCTTCTGTCTCGCCGAAACGTCGTAGCTTGGCCCGCGTATTGCAGCCCTTAGTTTCTCCCATGCACATCTCCTTGAAGTCCCTGGTTGTCCTCGCCTCCCTCACTTTCTCGACCTCGCTCGTGTCTGCCACGGGCCTCGACTGGCCGCGGTGGCGCGGACCCGATCAGACCCATGTCTCCAAAGAAACGGGACTCTTGAAATCGTGGCCGGCCGGCGGGCCCAAGCGCGTCTGGCTCTTCGAAAATGCCGGCGCCGGTTACTCGGCCCCGGCCATCGCCAACGGCAAATACTTCACCCTCGGCACGCGCGACAGCAGCGAGATCCTCCTCGTCCTCGACGCCAACACCGGCAAGGAGCTTTGGACCGCGAAGCTCGGCCCCGTGCTGGATAACGACTGGGGCGACGGCCCGCGCGGCACCCCCACCGTCGACGGCGATCGCGTTTACGCCCTGAGCGGCCCCGGCAACCTCGCCTGCATCAGCGCCGCCGACGGCAAAGTGTTGTGGCAGGTCTCGATGAGTAATCTGGGCGGCAAAAAGCCCAACTGGGGCTACACCGAATCCGTCCTCGTCGACGGCGCGCGCGTCCTCTGCACGCCCGGCGGCAGCAAAGGTGCCGTGGCGGCGCTCGACAAGCTGACGGGCAAAGTCCTCTGGCAATCGAAAGACTTCACCGACCCCGCGCACTATTCCTCCATCGTCGCAGCCAGGATCAACGACTCCGCGCAATACGTGCAGCGCACCGAGAAGAGCGTGGTCGGCCTCGACGCCGCCACGGGTAAACTCCTGTGGCAAACGGCGTTTCAAGGCCGCACCGCGGTGATCCCGACACCCATCGTGCGTGGCAACGAAGTCTACGTCACCGCCGGTTACGGCTCGGGTTGCAAGATGGTGCGGATCGAGCCCGGCAACAAGGTAACGGAAGTCTACGAAAACAAAGTCATCAAAAACCATCACGGTGGCGTGGTGCTGATCGGTGATCATATTTACGGGCACGGCGATCCGGCATGGGTCTGCCAGAATTTCAAGACGGGCGAGGAAGTCTGGAGCCACCGCGGCTTCGGCAAGGGCGCAGTCGGTGCCGCCGACGGTATGCTCTACGGACTCGAAGAACAGAGTGGCACCGTCGTCCTCGTCGAGGCTTCGCCGACAGGCTGGAAAGAAACTGGCCGCTTCAAACTCGAGCCCCAGACCAAGATCCGCAGCTCCCGCGGCAAAATCTGGACGCATCCCGTGATCAGCCACGGCAAACTGTATCTGCGCGACCAGGACATGATCTACTGCTTCGACGTGAAGGCGTAAGGCGCCAGCCACGCCTTGTATCCCTCGCTCCGTTTAGCCGGAGCGATTCAGTCCGAAGGTGGGTCGTGGGGGGGGCCGCCCGGCGGGGGGCGGGGGGGGGGGGGGAGGCCGGGGGGGGGGCCGGGCC